>CAMLOA010000088.1 GCA_946481445.1 uncultured Devosia sp.
TGGCGCGGGCGGAGTCGCGGTTGGAATAGGCGTCCAGCGCTTCCTTGATCTGGCGCAGCACCAGGGCGGTCATGTTCTTGACGCCATTGTAGAAGGTGGGCTGCAGGTTGAGGCCCTCGAGCTTTAGGGAGCGACGCGCAAGCTGCTTGGCCATGTCGCCGACGCGTTCCAGGTCGGAGGCGACGTGGATGGCGGTGATGATCGAGCGGAGGTCCGAGGCCATGGGCTGGCGGCGGGCAATCATGGAGACGGCCACGTCGTCTATATGGCGCTGCATGTCGTCGATGCGCTGGTCGGCAATGATGGTGACATCGGCCAGTTCGCGATCAAGACGGAGCAGGGCCTTGGTGCCGTTCTCGATGGCAACCTCGACTTGGCCACCCATTTCGTTGATCAGCTGGGCGAGCGCAATGAGTTCTTCATTGTAGGACGTGACGATGTGTTCGGCGCCGGTATTGGGCATGACGAAATCCTTTGTGTCCGCGCTCGGATCAGCCGATACGGCCCATGATGTAGTCCTGGGTCTGCTTGTTGACCGGATTGGTGAAGATGTCTTCGGTGACGCCTTCCTCGATCAGCTTGCCCAGGTGGAAGAAGGCGGTCTTCTGGCTGACGCGCGCCGCCTGCTGCATGGAGTGGGTCACGATGACGATGGTGAAGTTCTCGCGCAGCTCGTCGATCAGTTCCTCGATGATGGCGGTGGCGATGGGGTCGAGGGCCGAGCAGGGCTCGTCCATGAGCAGCACTTCGGGCTTGGTAGCGATGGCGCGGGCAATGCACAGGCGCTGCTGCTGGCCACCGGACAGGCCGGTGCCGGGCTCATGCAGGCGATCCTTGACCTCTTCGAACAGGCCGGCCTTGCGAAGGGAAGAAACCACGATCTCTTCGGTTTCGGCCTTGTTGGACACCATGCCGTGGATCTTGGGACCGTAGGCGACGTTCTCGAAGATCGACTTGGGGAAGGGATTGGGCTTCTGGAACACCATGCCGACGCGGGCACGCAGTTCCACAACATCGAGGTTCTTGTCGTAGATGTCCTCGCCATCGAGCGTGATCCTGCCAGTGACGCGGCAGATGTCGATGGTGTCGTTCATGCGGTTGAGGGAGCGCAGGAAGGTGGACTTGCCACAGCCGGACGGGCCGATCAGCGAGGTGACCCGATTGCGGTCGATCTCCAGATTGACCCCGAACAGGGCCTGCTTGGCGCCGTAGAAGACGCTGACATCCTCACCCTACATCGCCGCGGTGGGCGGGACGGCGGCATGCTCGGGCTTTGCTACGAGCGTCGAGCCCTTGTTTTCGGTCATCGCGTTCATCTCTCAAATTCCGTTCTGGGCGCGGGGCGCCGGTTGCATCTTGTCAGTGTTACCAGCGCCGTTCCAGCCGCTGCCGCAGGAAGATGGCGACCGCATTCATGACCAGCAGGAAGCCCAGCAGGACCATGATGCCCGCCGACGTCCGCGCAACGAAGCCGCGTTCGGGGCTATCTGCCCAGATGTAGATCTGGGTCGGAAGCGTCGTGGAGGCTTCCAGGATGCCCCCGGGAGGGCTGGTGATGAAGGCGTTCATGCCGATCAGCAGCAGGGGTGCTGTTTCGCCCAGCGCGGCGGCCATGGCAATGATGGTCCCTGTGAGGATGCCGGGCAGAGCCAGCGGCAATACGTGATGGAAGATCACCTGCTGGGGCGAGGCGCCCATGCCATAGGCGGCTTCGCGGATGGAGGGGGGTACCGCCTTGAGGGCGTTGCGGGTGACGATGATCAGGGTCGGCAGGGACATCAGGGCGATGACGAGGCCGCCGGCCAGGGGCGCCGAGCGCGGTATGCCGAAAATCTGGATGAAGACGGCAAGGCCGAGCAGGCCGAAGACGATGGAGGGCACCGCGGCCAGGTTGTTGATGTTGACCTCGATGATGTCGGTCCAGCGGTTCTTGGGTGCGAATTCCTCAAGGTAGATGGCGGCGCCAATACCCATGGGAAAGCTTACCAGGAAGCAGATCAGCACCACGTAGATGGAACCAACCATGCCGTTGAGCAGGCCGGCAATCTCGGGGAAGCGGCTGTCCGGATTGGTGAACAGAGCCCAGTTGAAGGGCGCCGACACGCGGCCATCGGCAACGAGCTGGTCGAACCAGGCGATCTGCTGGTCGCTGACGCGGCGATTTTCCTCGGGGGTGTCGCGGCGAACGGTACCCTTGTTGAGCTGGTCGAACTCGTCCGAGGCCGGCACTTCCAGTGTCAGGGTCTGGCCGATCAGGCCGGGATTGGCGATGACGGCATTGCGCACGAAGAACTGGGTGTTGTTGGTGAGCAACTGGCCCAGGGCGCGGACCTCTGCCGTGCCCTCGACGCCGGGCAGCAGGTTATCCAGCCCGTCGGCCACAACAGCGCGCCAGTTGGCGCTGGCCGGATCGGCCGGATCGACATCGGCCGGAATGGCGAAATCAACGCGGATATGGGTCTGGATGAAGGCCGGATAGCCACCGATCACGATGGTGAACAGCAGGATGCCCAGCAGGCCGACCGCTGCGGAGATCGCCGCCACGCCATAGGCGCGCAGGCGGAGATCGGCCGCGTTTCGCCTGTTGCGCAGGCGGGCCCGGTTGACGGTGACAGTCTCGACCTGGGTCGGCAGGATTGCGTCGGTCATGATGGCCTCAGTCGTACTGTTCGCGATACTTGCGCACGATGTTCAGGGCGATGACGTTGAGCCCGAGCGTCACAAGGAACAGCACGAGGCCAAGCGCGAAGGCGGCAAGGGTCTTGGGGTTGTCGAACTCGGTATCGCCGGTGAGCAGCGAGACGATCTGCACCGTCACGGTGGTGACCGAGTCCATCGGGTTGATATTGAGGGTGGCGATCAGGCCTGCGGCCATCACCACGATCATGGTTTCGCCGATGGCGCGCGACAGGGCCAGCAGGATGCCGCCGACAATACCGGGCAGGGCGGCCGGCAGCAGGACCTTGGTCATGGTCTCGGCGCGGGTGGCGCCCATGGCCAGCGAACCATCGCGCATCGAGCGCGGCACGGCGCGAATGGCGTCGTCGGCCAGCGAGGAGATGAAGGGGATGATCATGATGCCCATGACCAGGCCGGCGGCCAGCGCGCTGTTGGGCGAGGTGGTGATGCCCAGGAGGCTGCCGGCATTGCGCACTGCCGGGGCCACGGTGAGCACGGCGAAGAAGCCGTAGACCACGGTGGGCACGCCAGCGAGCATTTCCAGCACGGGCTTGATGACATTGCGGACGCCGTCCCCGGCATATTCGACCAGGAAGATGGCGGTGAACAGCCCGATGGGGATGGCCACCAGCATGGCGATGGTGGAGATGACGATCGTGCCGAGGAAGACCGGGACGGCGCCGAACGCGCCCTGGCCGGCCACCTGGTCGGCGCGAATGGCGATCTGGGGTTCCCAGCGCAGACCGAACAGGAATTCGTGCACCGGCACCATGCGGAAGAAGGCCAGCGACTCCCAGATCAGGGAGACGATGATGCCGACGGTGGTCAGGATCGCAACGACCGAGCACAGGATCATGGTCGTCATGACGAAGGTTTCAAAGCCGGTGCGGGCGCGGAAGCGGGGGCTGAGGCGCGAGACGGCGAAGAACAGGCCCAGCAGCATGGCGGCCATTGCCACCACGACCATGGCCCAGGCGGCGATCTGCTGCCAGCGAACCAGGGTTTCGGCGGCGACAACCACGGCCGGATCGGGTTCGCCGAACAGCACGCCGGAGGCCACATTCTTGATTTCGGACAGCAGCAGGGACATCTGGGCCGGGCTGCGGCCTTCGGTCAGCGCAGCGGGGAGGGTCCCCAGCAGCATGTTGTCGATGACGGAGCCCTGCAGGATGAGCCAAAGGATGACAAGGACAAGGGCGGGGACACCGACCCATACCGCCACGAAGGCGCCGTGATAGCCGGGGAGCGAATGGACCTTGGCCCCCTCCACTGCAGCAAAGCGTTTCCCTGAATTGCGGCCGATGAAGAAGGCCACAAGTGCGAAAACCAGAATAGCAAGAAGGAGATAGCCGACCACGGTGAGCCTCCAGCGGGGGCGAGGGCATGCAGAAGGAGGAAGCCGGGGCACGGGGCCCCGGCTTCCGGTCAGACCTTATTTGGCAGGGGCCGCCATGGCGACGCTGCCTTCGACGTTGGCGCGAGTTGCATCGCGCTCTTCGGCCGGCAGGGAGATCAGGCCGCGCTCGGCCAGGTAGCCGCCTTCACCAAAGGCTTCCTCGGAGACGTATTCGGTGACGAATTCGTTGAGGCCGGGGATGACGCCCTTGTGGGCGTTCTTGACGTAGATGTAGAGCGGACGCGACACGGCGTAGGAACCATCAGCAATGGTCTCGGGGGCCGGCAGGACGCCATCGACGGCAACGGCCTTGAGGGTGTCGCTGTTCTCGAACAGGAACGAGTAGCCGAAGATGCCCAGGGCGTTCGGGTCGGCGTTCAGGCGCTGCACGATCAGGTTGTCGTTCTCGCCGGCTTCGATGAAGGGACCGTCCTGACGCATGCGCGAGCAGGTCTCTTCCATCTTGTCTTCTTCGAGAGCGGCAATGGCTTCGAACTCGCCGCAGCCTTCGAGCATGACCAGCTCGACGAAAGCGTCACGGGTGCCCGAGGTCGGCGGGGGGCCGAACACGGTGATCGGGGTGCTGGGGAGCGACGCGTCGATGTCGGACCAGTTCTTGTAGGGGTTGTCGACGATGGCGCCTTCGACCTCGACCTGGGCAGCCAGTGCCTGGAAAAGCTGGGCCTTGGTCAGGCTCAGTTCCGGACCCTGGTTGGAATGGGCGATGGAGAGCCCGTCATAGCCGATGAGCACTTCGGTGATCGAGTCGACGCCATTGGCGACGCACAGCTCGTACTCGGACAGCTTCATGGCGCGCGAGGCGCCAGTGATATCGGGGAAGTCAGCGCCGACGCCTTCGCAGAAGATCTGCATGCCGCCGCCGGTACCGGTCGATTCAACGACGGGGGCGGTGCCACCGGTCATGGCAGCGAACTGCTCGGACACGGCCTGGGTGTAGGGGAACACGGTGGACGAGCCGACGATGCGGATCTGGTCGCGCGACTGGGCGAAGGCAGCGGTGGTGCCAAACGCGGCGAGCGCGATCACGGCAGCACTGGCGTAGAGTGCGATCTTCATGGGGACTTCCCTTTCGGAATTCATTTTCAACCTGGCCGACCTACCGGAATGTTCCCCCGGGCCGCCCTGTGACGCGGCAGACCATAGGGGCGCTGCGCGACAGTTTTATTGCGGTTGCATGACGCGTTTGTGACAGGCCAAGCCCATGATTCATATGAAGTTAGTGCCGAACAACGCGCATTGTGAACGGCGCCGAACTCATTCGAATGTGACAGAAATGACAAGGCGTCACCGAGTCTGTCAGCCACGGATGGGACGCATGCTAGCCCGGTTTTGTGACAGGCATGCTAGCGCAGCAGCGGGCGCACTTCGGACTGCACCTTGCGCATCAGGGGCAGGAAATTGGCGATCATGTGCGAGGTGGAGGCGCGGGCGGACTGGGCGCCGATATTGAGCGCGGCAACGGTCTGGCCCTGGGCATTGAGCAGGGGCACGGCGATGGAGCACAGGCCCAGTTCGAGTTCCTCGTCGATGACGGCAAAACCCTGCGCGGCGACCACGGCCAGTTCGGTGGTGATCGTCTCGAGATCGGCCTTGGTCTTGTCGGTATAGGCGATCAGGTCGGACCGATCGAGGATGTCGCGGGCGCGGGCCGGCGGCATGGCAGCCAGCAGGATACGGCCCATGGAGGTGCAATAGGCCGGCAGGCGCGCGCCGGCACCCAGATTGATCGACATCACCCGGCGGTAGGAGGCGCGGGCGATGTAGAGGATGTCGGTATTGTCGAGGACCGCCGCGGAGGAGGACTCGTTGATCTGGGCGGAGAGCTCTTCGAGAAAGGGCTGGATCAGCCGGGGCAGGGGCGTGGCCGCCAGGTAGGAATGGCCGAGGTTGAGCACGCGCGGCGTGAGGCGGAAGAACTTGCCGTCATAGGTGGCGTAGCCGAGATGGGTGAGGGTCAGCAGGCACCGGCGGGCGGAGGCGCGTTCGAGCCCGGTGCGGTTGGCGACATCGGTGATCGAGAGGCTGGCATGTTCCTCGTCGAAGCATTCGATGACGGCGAGGCCCTTGACCAGGCCATTGATGATATCGCCTTCGCGCATGGCACTTTCCTTTGGGTCACGAGAAGGATGGCCCGCCACGCCGTGCCACGACCTCGTGGTTCGACGGGCTCACCATGAGGTCTACTGAAACCAGCTTGGGCGGTATTCGAACAAATATCGCAAAGCGCACAATATTCGTTGACCTGGCGATGGGCAATCCTGTTTGTTGCGGACAATTCAAGGTGTCGCGCTGGTCCGGCCAGAAGGGTTTTCCGCCGGGTTGCCGCTCGAGGAGATGTTCATGGGCAAAGTCCTGCCGCTTGCCGAGGCCGTCCGGCAAAACCTCCATGACGGCGATGTGGTCGCCTTCGAGGGGTTCACGCACCTCATTCCGCATGCCGCGGCGCATGAGGCGATCCGGCAGGGGTTCAAGGACCTCACGCTGCTGCGCATGACGCCGGACATCGTCTATGACCAGATGATCGGCATGGGCATGGCGCGGAAGGTGATCTTCTCCTATGCCGGAAACCCGGGCGTGGGCCTGCTGCGGCGGATGCGCGATGCCATCGAGAACCAGTATCCGCGCGCCATCGAGACGGTGGAGCACTCCCACTCGGCCATGGCGCAGGCCTATGAGGCGGGCGCCGCCGGGCTGCCGCTGGCCGTGTTCCGCGGCTACAAGGGCGCCGACCTGCCCAAGGTGAACCCCGACATCAGATCGATCACCTGCCCCTATACCGGCGAGGAGCTGGCGACCGTGCCGGCGCACCGGCCCGACGTGACCTTCATTCATGCGCAAAAGGCCAATGAGAAGGGCGACGTGCTGATCGAAGGCATTGTCGGGGTGCAGAAGGAGGCGGCGCTGGCCGCCAAGCGCGTCGTGGTGACCGTCGAGGAGGTGGTGCCGGACTTCAAGGGGCTGCACCCGAACCTGTGCATCCTGCCGCACTGGACGGTGAATGCGATCGCGGTGGTCAAGGGCGGCGCGCATCCCAGCTACACGCACGGATACTACGCGCGCGACAATGCCACCTATCTCGAATGGGACAAGATCTCGGCCGACCGCGA
>CAMLOA010000089.1 GCA_946481445.1 uncultured Devosia sp.
CGATCTGGCTGAGCGCTGCGGCGAGAGCCTTGTCCTTATCCATCGATCCACCTTCAACGACACGAAGCGGCGCATTGGCCATGAGATGTCTCCTTATTCCATGCTCTTGGGAGACGCGCAACGCGCCGGCCCGCTGGGTGATGATCCACTATTCGTGCTATATTTGTTCTCATCATGTTCCTGTTCTGTCAAGGTACATAATGAGAACATTTGCACGGCAACCGGCCGGTCAGGCCCAGAATCGCTGCGATACGATAAGTATGATTTTTGACTTGCAACCGGCACCGGCTTTGCGCTTTATGCCAACCGGGCCCACACCGACATGAGGCCACCCGCAGGAGCCGCGCCATGAACCTCATCCAGTATTTCGACCTCAATGGATCGCGTTGCGTCGCGGCCGTCGAGGGCGGCGTCGCCCGCCAGGTCAACGATACGGCCAGCGTCTATGAACTAGCCATTGCGGCGCTGCAGAATCATCAGGGCCTTGCGGGCCTGGTGGCCGCGCGCGGGCTGGGCGAGGTGGTGGACCGCGCCACGCTCCTGGCAGAGGGACGCATGCTGGCGCCGATCGACCATCCCGATCCGGCCCATCTTTATGTGACCGGCACGGGCCTCACGCATCTGGGTTCCGCGGCCACGCGCGATGCCATGCACAAGGCCAGCGGCAGTAAGCCGGAAGGCGAACTCACCGATTCGATGAAGATGTTCCGCATGGGCCTCGAGGGCGGCAAGCCGAATGACGGCAGCCGGGGCGTGCAGCCGGAATGGTTCTACAAGGGCAATGGCCATACCGTGGTCAATCCCGGCCACCCCATACCGTCACCCGGCTTCGCGCTGGACGCCGGCGAGGAGCCGGAAATCGCCGGCATCTACGTCATCGACCAGAACGGCCAGCCGCGCCGCCTCGGCTTTGCCCTGGCCAATGAGTTTTCCGACCATGTGACCGAGCGGATCAACTATCTCTACCTGGCCCATTCCAAGCTGCGCGCCTGCGCCATCGGGCCGGAACTGCGCCTGGGGGACCTGCCCCGCCACATCGAGGGCATGTCGCGTATCTGGCGGGACGGCAAGGTGCTGTGGGAAAAGCCATTCCTCAGTGGCGAGGACAATATGAGCCACACCATCGGCAATCTCGAATACCACCACTTCAAATACGACCTGTTCCGCAATCCCGGCGACGTGCATGTGCACATGTTCGGCACGGCCACGCTGAGCTTTGCCGATGGCATCTCGACGCTCCCCGACGACATCTTCGAGATCGAGGAGCCCCAGTTCGGCACCGCCCTGCGCAACCCGGTTCGCGTGGAAGCGGAAAAGCCGGTCACCGTCAGCGGCCTGTAGCCACCCATTGCTCCATGCGCGCCTTTGACGTCGATCAAAGGACGCCTGCTGGTCGGGCCTAGACTCTCCGGATCGGTCCGGAGAGCTGACGATGGACATCCTTTGGCTTTATGCGGGATTTGCGCTGGTGCTGTTCGCAATCCTGTCGGGCATCGCCCTCATCATTCTGGCGGCACGCAAGCGCAAGGAGTAGCCGGGGCCTGCGGAGCGCCAGCCGCTTTGCCGGCGCAATCTCGACGGTCTCACCTTTACTCCGGCCAACTAACATGTCAGTTATCGCCCAAGCATTTGGGAGGATGACATGACCGCGCGCCAGTTCGAAAAACGTCGCGTTGCCCAGACGGATCTGGCGATGACCACGCTGGGCCTGGGCGGGGCGAGCCTGGCCGGCATCTTCTCGGCCGTCCCGGCCGATCAGGCCCGGGCCACGGTGCGGCATGCGCTCGAACTGGGCATCAACTACGTCGATACCGCGCCCCAATACGGCCTGGGGCGCTCCGAGCATCTGGTTGGCGAGGTGGTGCGCGAGGCACGTCCCCGGCCCATCCTGTCCACCAAGGTGGGGCGGCGCCTCAAGCCGGTTTCGCCAGACCGTCAGGACAAGGGCAACTGGGTCGATCCGCTGCCGTTCGAGCAGGTCTATGACTATTCCTATGACGGGGTGATGCGCTCCTTCGAGGATAGCCTGCAGCGCCTGGGGCTGGACAGGGTCGACATCCTCTATGTCCACGATATCGGCGTCGCCACCCATGGCGCGGAGGCCAACAAGCCCCTGTGGGAGCAGCTGGCAACGGGCGGCTACAAGGCACTGCGCGAGCTGCGCGATGGCGGCACCATCAAGGCGATCGGCTTGGGCGTCAACGAGTGGGAAGTGCTCATGGATGCCTTCGCCCTGGGCGATTGGGATGTGTTCCTGCTCGCCGGGCGCTACACCCTGCTCGAACAGACCGCGCTCGATCCGTTCATGACGACCTGCATCGAGCGCGGTGCCTCGGTGGTGGTTGGCGGGCCGTTCAATTCCGGCATCCTGGTGGGCGGAGACAAGTTCAACTATGCCAAGGCGCCCGAGGCCATCGTGGCCAGGGTCAGGGCGATCGATGCGGTCTGCCGGGAGTTCGGAGTTCCCCTCCCCGCCGCCGCGCTGCAGTTTCCGCTGACCCATCCGGCGGTCTGCAATGTCCTGCCCGGGCCGCGCTCGCCAGCAGAGCTTGACGGCATCCTGGGCTGGTGGGACGTGTCCATCCCCAGCGCATTGTGGACCACCCTGGCCGACCGCGGATTGCTGGCGCCCGGCACGCCCATCCCCGGCGGCACCGCTTGACCCGGCGTTCCGGCCTGTTTATTATAACCTAACGGTTCTATAACTTACGGGTTAATAATGCCGGCTGCGGCCAACCTCGATGCCACTTTCCAGGCGCTGTCCGACCCGACGCGCCGGGCCATCCTGGCGCGGCTGGCGCAGGGCGAGGCCTCGGTCATGGAACTGGCCGAGCCATTCGCCATGAGCCAACCCGCAATCTCCAAGCACCTCAAGGTGCTGGAAAATGCCGGCCTGATCTCCCGCGGGCGCGACGCCCAGCGGCGCCCGTGCCGCCTCGAGGCAGCCCCCCTGGCCGAGGCGACCAGCTGGCTGATCGAATATCGCAAATACTGGACCACCCAGTTCGAGCGGCTCGATGACCTGCTGGAGGAACTCAAGCGGCTCGAAGCCATGTCCGGCAAGACCTGAGGAGACCAGGATGCAATTCGGCGGCCCGCTGACCATCACCACCCCGACCGACACCCAGATCGTCATCACCCGGCAGTTCGACGCGCCGCGGCACCTGGTCTTCGCCTGTTACACCCAGCCGGCGCTGATCCGCCGCTGGCTCAACGGCGCCGAGGGCTGGATCATGACCGTGTGCGAGTTCGAGGCCAGGGTCGGCGGCCGGTACCGCTATGAGTGGAAGGCGCCCAGCGGCTACGTGATGGGCATGGGTGGCGTGGTGCGCGAGATCGATCCTGTGTCCCGCATCGTCAGCGCCGAGCTGTTCGACGAGGACTGGACCGGCGGCGAGACCGTGTCCACGCTGACCTTCGATGAGCAGGACGGCCGCACCACCCTGGTCAACACCATAGCCTACGCGTCGCGCGAAGCCCGAGACGGCGCCCTGGCCACGCCCATGGCGGAAGGCATGGAGTACGGCTTCCGCACCCTTGATGGCCTGCTGGCGGAACTGGCCGCTTCCCCCTAGCCTGTGCCTGGCCCGAGGAGGTCTCGATGAACGATCCCCGCATCTCCGCTACCATCTGTACGCTGGTGGCGCTCTGGCTGGGCTACACTATCTTCTTTGCGGCGGAAGCGCCGAGCCCGCTGCTGGCCACCATGCAATGGGTGTTCTTCCTGTGCGCAATTGCCGGCGCTGTCGCGGCCATCGTGCGGCTGCTGCGCCAGGGCCGCTAGCGTCAGTTGAGGTCCAGCGCATACCCTTTGAGCACCCCGAGCGGCACCAGTCCGAGCACGGCGCGATTGGTCGCGCGCAGGAATACCCGCGGCGCCATGCCGGCCTGGTGCGCCTGCATCCAGCGCTGGACAACGAGGCACCACCTGTTGCCCGCCACCAGGCCGGGAAACGAATATTGCGGCATGGGCGTCGACAGGTCGTTACCCACCGATTTGGAATAGGCGAGAAACGCGTCGCTCGCCTCGATGCACACCAGATGCACCGCCGCATTGCCCGGGCCGCAGGCGCAATAGCCGGTGCGGTAGAACCCGGTCAGCGGATCGTTGGAACAGGGCTGCAGGGGCTCGCCGAGCACATTGAATTCGCCGGCGCCGAATTGCCCCTGCTCGTTCAATTGGCCTGGTCCTTGCCCAGCTTCTGCAGCACTTCCTTGACCTTGGAATTGATCTGGTCGAGCGAATAGGGCTTGGGCAGGAATTCCACGCTCTGGTCGTCCTCGATATCGCGGCGCACGCTTTCCTCGGCATAGCCGGACACGAAGATCACCTTGAGATTGGGCATTTCCTCGCGCACATGCTTGAGCAGGGTCGGCCCGTCCATTTCGGGCATGACCACGTCCGAGATCATCAGGTCGATCTTGAAATCGAGGTCTTCCAGCACTTCGAGCGCCTCTTCGCCGCCATCGGCCTCGAACACCTCATAGCCGGTGGCGCGCAGGGCCCGGGCGGAGAAGGCACGCACGCTCTCCTCGTCCTCGACCAGAAGGATACGCTCATGCCCGGTCAGGTCACGCACCGGCGCCGCCGCCGCGCCCGCCTTGCCGGTAACTTCGGCAGCGCTGGGCACATGCCGGGGCAGGAATATCTTGAACGTCGTGCCAACACCCACGGTCGAGACCGGATAGATGTATCCCTCGGTCTGCTTGACGATGCCGTAGACGGTCGAAAGGCCCAGGCCGGTACCCTTGCCGAGCTCCTTGGTGGTGAAGAAGGGCTCGAATATCTTCTCGAGCACGTCCTGGCTCATGCCGGTGCCGGTATCCTGCACTTCGATCAGCACGTAGTCGGCCGGCACCATGCCCTCGAAGGTCAGCCTCTCGGACTCGGATTTGTCGACATTGGAGGTGCGGATGGTGATGGCGCCGCCATTGGGCATGGCGTCACGCGCATTGACCACCAGGTTGATGATCGCCTGTTCGAGCTGGACCACGTCGGCGCGGACCGGCCAGATATTGCGGCCGTGCTCGACGGTGAGCTGGTTCTTCTCGCCGATCATGCGCTTGAGCAGGACCGTCAGGTCATCCACGATCAGCGGCAGTTCGAGGACCTGCGGCCGCAGCGTCTGCCGGCGCGAGAAGGCCAGCAATTGCCGCGTGAGCCCCGCGGCACGGTTGGCATTCTGCTTGATCTGCATCAGCTCGCTGAACGAGGGGTCGCCCGGCTTGTGCTTGAGCAGCAGCAGGTCGGAGAAGCCGATGATCGCCGTGAGCAGATTGTTGAAGTCGTGCGCCACCCCGCCGGCCAGCTGGCCCACGGCCTGCATCTTCTGGCTCTGGGCGAACTGCGCTTCGAGCTTGCGCTGGTCGGTCATGTCCAGCGCATAGACATTGACCTGTTCGGGCGAGCCCGCGCTCATTTCCGACGACGAAAGATAGAGCCGCACGGCGTGGTCGCCCTCGGCCGTCAACAGCGCATCGACCGGCTCGACCTCGGATTTGTGCGCCACGGCATCGGCCATGGCGCGGGCGAACTTGTCGCGGCTCCCCTCGCCGATCAGTTCGGCCAGCGGGCGCAGCTCGAGCGTCTTGTCCTCGCCCGACCAGCGGAAGATGCGGCCGAAGGGTGCATTGGTGCGGATGATGCGCCCTTCCCCGTCCAGGGTGGCGATGGCAAAGGGCGTGTCGTTGAAGAAGCGCGAGAAGCGCACTTCGGCGGCGCGCAGCTCTTCCTCGGTATCAGGCGCGCTCGACATGTCGAGCACCAGCGTCCGCGTCTCGCCCAGCTCGCCATCGGCCAGCCGCGCAGCCCGGTGCAACAGGCGGACGGGAACGGCGCGGCCGTTGCGGTGCACGAGGTCGATATCGATGATCTCGGTGCGGATTTCCCCATCGCTGCGGCCCCGCATCAACAGGCTTGCCCCATCGCCGCGCACCAGGTCGCTCAGGCTCAGTTGCCCCGAGTTGAACTCGGCCAGGTCGTAGCCCAGCCAGTCGGCCAGGGTCGAATTGAGATACTGGATACGCCCATGCGCATCGGCCGAGACGAAACCGGCAGGCGAATGGTCCAGGTAGTCGATGGCCCGCTGCAGGTCGCGGAAGGCGCTCTCGTTGTTGTCGCGATCGCGGGTGATGTCCTCCACCGACCAGATGACATGCGGTTTGCGGACATCATCGCTGTCCGGCAGCGGCCGTGCGCCGACGCGATACCAATAGGCCTTGTCGGCCTGGGCCTGCGAACCGCCCAGCCCGCCCAGGATGCGGATATCCTCGAAGGCCGCCCGCCCGTCCTTGGCCGCGCGCGACAGCCTGTAGATGGCTTCGGCGGCCTCGGGCTGGCCGGCGAACAGGCGGGGCACGCCCACCGGCACGCCATTGGTCACAGCGCCGGCAAAGGCACCATAATGGGCATTGGCATAGGCGATCTTGCCATCCCGGTCGGCCACCACCGCGCCGAAGGGCAGGCTGTCCACCACGGCACCCGCCAGGGTGCGGCGTTCCTCGGTCCCCGCAAAGCGGAACAGGCCCGCCGCCAGCCCGAACAGGCAGAACACGCCCACGACGGCCAGCACGCCCACGAACGTCATCAGCACGTCGGGTGAAATCCGGTCGCTGAACAGGGAGAAAACGACGGCCACGGCCACCAGCGCCAGCCCGAGCACCACGACCCGCCAAAGTCCCGCACTGCCCTTGCCCGACCGCTGCAACGGATCGGGATAGCTGTCCTCGGCGAGCGGCGTCGATGCCATGGGTCCGGATACTCCGCGAGCAGGTGAGTCGGGGCGAATCATCCGCCAGCACAAGGTCTAGCAAAAGGCCCCCCGCAGCGGGAGGGCGAACCGGGTTTTCAACACGCGTAGCCCCGTCGCCTGCGGCGCATGCACCTCAGGTCCGGCTTGCCTTCCACCCGGCTCCCTTCTTGAGCCGCATAACGAAGCCCACCACCTCGGCCACGGCCTTGAAATGCTCGGTGGGAATGGTTTCGTCCACCTCCACGCTGGCAAACAGCGCCCGGGCCAGCGGCGGGTTCTCCACGATCGGAACGTCATGTTCCTTGGCCAGTTCGCGAATGCGGAACGCCACTGCGTCGGCGCCCTTGGCCACGCATTGCGGCGCCTTCATGCCGG
>CAMLOA010000090.1 GCA_946481445.1 uncultured Devosia sp.
GGCGGGCGCGGTTGCGGGTGAATTCGGCATAGGCCTCGGCCAGCTTGACGCCGAATGTGGTCGGCTCGGCATGGATGCCGTGGCTGCGGCCGATGGTGATGGTGTCCTTGTGCTCGTAGGCGCGGCGCTTGAGCGCGGCGAGCAGGGCATCGACATCGGCAATCAGCAGATCGGCGGCGCGGGCCAGTTGCACGGACAAGGTGGTGTCCAGAATGTCGGAACTGGTCATGCCCTGATGCACGAAGCGCGCATCGGGACCCACGATTTCGCTGAGATGGGTCAGGAAGGCGATGACGTCGTGCTTGGTGGTGCGCTCGATCTCGTCGATCCGCGCGACGTCGAAGCCATAGTCGCCGCGCTCGGCCTTGCGGGCATTCATCACGTCCCAGATGTTCTGGGCGCTTTCCTTGGGTACCACGCCCAGTTCCGCCAGCTTGCTGGTGGCATGTGCCTCGATCTCGAACCAGATGGCGAAGCGGGTTTCCGCCGACCAGATGGCGACCATTTCGGGACGAGAGTAGCGCGGAATCATGGGCTTAGCCTTGGCAGATCAGGGTTTGATTCAGAAAGCGGCAGGCCGTTGCCCGCCGCCCGGAAAGGGTCACGCGACAAGCGTGGACGCCGCCATGCGAATGGCGGCGATGCGGTCGGCATAGGTCGCGGGGTCGTTGCCGCCATAGACGCTCGATCCGGCCACCAGCACATTGGCGCCTGCCGCCGCGATCTCGCGCGCATTGTCGGCGGTCACACCGCCATCGACTTCCAGGTCGATGGGCCGGTTGCCGATCAGCGCTGCGGCCTGGCGCAGTTTTTCGAGGCTCTGCGGAATGAAGGCCTGTCCGCCGAAGCCGGGATTGACCGACATGACGAGCAGCAGATCGATATCGCCGATGACGTTTTCCAGCATGGAAACCGGCGTCGCCGGGTTGATGGCCACGCCGGCCTTCTTGCCCTCGGCGCGGATGGCCTGGAGCGTCCGGTGCAGGTGCGGCCCGGCCTCGGCATGGACGGTGATGATATCGGCCCCGGCCCTGGCAAAGGCCGCGATATAGGCATCGACCGGGGCGACCATCAGGTGCACGTCGAACGGCTTGGCCGTGACCTTGCGCACCGAGGCCATGACGCTGGCGCCGAAACTGATATTGGGAACGAAGTGTCCATCCATCACGTCGACATGGATATAGTCGGCGCCTGCCGCATCGATGGCCGCCACCTCTTCGCCCAGCCGTGCGAAATCGGCCGAGAGAATGGAGGGGGCGATGCGGATGGGACGGGTGGTCATGTGCGCCTCGATGCCGGAGCGGTCGCGGGTGCTGTAGCGCGCGCCGGGGCAGGGGGCAAGGCTTGGTGCCGGGCCGCGGACAACGGACCACGTCGAATCCGTGCCCGTTTGATCGTCGCAGCAGGAGAAACACGCGGACAGGACATGCCGATGATACCCTTGATAACCGCCTTTGCTGCCTCGCCGGACAGGGGGCGTGGCCAGGCCCGGGACATGCGCGTGCGCTGGGCACTCGAAGAGGTAGGCCAGCCCTATGACGTCCAACTGGTGTCGTTTGCCCAGATGAAGGAGCCGGAGCATCTGGCCCGCCAACCATTCGGCCAGATTCCAACCTATCAGGAAGGGGAGCAGGTCCTGTTCGAATCCGGCGCGATCGTGCTCCACCTTGCCCTCAAGCATCCCGGCTTGCTGCCTGCCGATGACACGGGGCGCGCCCGGGCCATGTCATGGCTGTTTGCGGCGCTGAGCACGGTCGAGCCGCCCATCGTCGAGCGCGAGCAGGCCTATTTCCTCGAGCGCGATCGGCCCTGGTATGCGGAGCACGAGGCCATCATGGATGCGAGCATCCGCAAGCGCCTCGGGCCTCTTGCCACGAGCCTGGGCGAAGATGAATGGCTGGACGGCAATTTCACCGCCGGCGACCTGATGATGGTCATGGTGCTCCGCCGGGCTGAGCCGGACATGCTGGCCGGGTTCCCGACCTTGGCCGCCTATGTTGCGCGAGGCGAAGCGCGGCCTGCCTTTCAGCGTGCATACGCCGCCCAGAGACAGGTCTTCCTGGACGCATCGGCCCCCTCAGCCTCGACGTCGCGGGGGCAAACGCATTCTGGTTGAGAAAAAAGTGACCGCAGCGACCTTACCCCGGCCAATCGAATGACTTCGCCGCTATGGCAAAGGCGGATGCGGCCGGGCTGAATTGCCGTCCGGGCATATGGACCAGGGACACCTTGCGCCGTACCTCCGGATCGACCAGCGGACGCTGCATCAGGCCGGGCAGCGTGACGGAGTATTCCGGCATGAAGGCAAAGCCCATGCGGGCCATGACCATTGACTGCACCCAATCCTCGCGCTCCGAGCGGAAGGTGGCGTAGACCTCGATCGCCCGCTCCCGGCAGACTGCCATCACCATTTCCCGCATTTCGCATGAGAGGCGATCGACATAGGCCTCCCCGCCCAACTCCTGCAGGGGAACGCTGTTGACGCCTGAAAGTCGGTGGTCGGGTGGAAAGACCACGACGTAGCGCTCCTCGTAGAGCGGAATGTGGTTGAGGTGCGCCGGTGGATCGCCGGGCGAGCCGAGTACGGCAAAGTCGAGTTCGCCGGCATCGAGGTCTTCGAGCAGCCCTGGCACAGTGCTTTCACGCACAGCCAGTTCGATACCAGGATTCTGCTGCTGCACGGAGGCCAGGAAGCGCGAAAGTCGCACGGGTCCGACGGTACAGAGCACGCCGAGCCGGATCGGCACCTTGTTCAGCAGCTTGAAATTGGTGGCGAGCATGGCGGCCATCTCGGCTTCGTCGGCGATGCGCTGCAGATGCGGGATCATGCTGCGGCCGAACTCGGTGATAATCACCTGCTTGCCCTCCCGATGAAACAGGGGTGCCCCCAGCTCCTCTTCCAGCCCCTTCACCGCCTTGGATAGAGCCGGCTGCGAGGCGTGGCAGACTTCGGCGGCCTTGGTGAAGCTCAAGGCGCGGGCCACCGCCAGCGTGTAGCGGACCTGATGCATTTCCATCGTCATCCTCCCGGTTTCCCAAGGCGGACCATAGCACTTCCCTCGATAACCAACAGGAATGCATCCATGGGCAATCGATATTGGCCAGCCGGACCTGTCGTCCGTCAAATGCTCGACCAGCACATCTGGCAAAGGAGCAGCACGATGAGCGTCTATATGGTGGAACGAAATCTCAAGGGCATCAGCATGGCCGATCTCGCCGGGGCGCAGAAGGCGGCCATGGCATCGGCAGCGTCGATGCGCGACCGGGGCACTGACATCGCCTATCTCCGCAGCACGTTTGCGCCCGAGGACGGACGATGCATGTGCCTGTTCGAGGCGGCGGCGGAGGCCGATGTCCGGCAAATCAACGACAAGGCCGGGCTACCGTACCACCGCGTGGTTCCGGCTCTGGATCTCACCCCCTGACCAACGCGTCATCCTTGACGCCGTCACTTCATCCCCGACACTTGGAGACCTGCAATGTCCAAACGCAAGATTCTCGCGACCGTCGCTATCCTGGCCGGCACTTGCACGCCGGCAATGGCCGACCGGTTCCTGGTGCATATTCACAGCGGTCCGGACAGCCCGACCAAGGCCGCCCTGGGCTTCCTGGTGGCACTGACGGCAATGAACGAAGGCCACGAGGTGGACCTGTTCCTGGCCGGCGACGGCGCCGCCCTCATTACCGATGATGCGCTCAACCAGGTCGAGGGCGTGGGGACGGGGACCCTGCGCGCCCATTTCGACGCCCTTATGCAGGGTGCGGCGAATATCTACATCTCCGGCATGTCGGCGCAGTCGCGCGGCATAACCGAGGCTGATATCGAGGGCAAGAAGGCCCAGTTCGCCATGCCTGCCAAGCTGGTCGAACTAGCGGCGGGGGCCGACGTGGTGCTGGCCTACTAGAGCTATTCAGAAGGCCCCCGGTGTGGAGGGCGACTCCGGTTGCCCCTCACTTCCCCGCGATGCGACACCCCGCTCATTGCTTTGTTGGCTGTCCGCGCTAGAACAGCGGCGCAATCGGAGCGTCTGCGTTTTGGAATTTTCATGGCCATTGGTGTTCGGGGCCGGGGTGCTGAGCTTTCTCAGCCCCTGCGTGCTGCCGCTGGTGCCGCCTTACCTCACCTATATGAGCGGGGCGAGTTTCGACCAGTTGCGGGCCGAGGCGGATGGGTCAATGGGCGCGCTGCAGCGCCGGGTCGCCGTGACCTCGCTCTTCTTCATCCTGGGGTTTTCGGTCGTCTTCGTGACGCTGGGGGCGACAGCCACCGCGTTCGGCCAGGCCTTCCGGCAGGCGCTGCCGATTCTCACGCCTGTTGCCGGACTGCTGATCATTGCCATGGGGCTTCACTTCGTGGGGCTCTATCGCATCGGCCTGCTCGACCGGCAGTTGCGCCACGAGGGGCCGGGCGTCGCCAGCGGCCCGGTGGGCGGCTTCCTGCTCGGGCTGGCCTTTGCGATCGGCTGGACCCCCTGCATCGGGCCCGTGCTCGCCGCCGTGCTGTCGGTTGCCGCGAGCCGTGAAACGGCATGGGATGGAGCCGGACTGCTGGGCATCTACTCGCTGGGGCTTGGGGTGCCGTTCTTCCTGGCGGGGATCGCGGTGGGGCCGTTCCTCACCTTCTTCCAGGGCTTCCGCCGGCACCTGCACACGGTCGAGCGGGTGATGGGCGTGCTGCTGGTCATAACCGGAATCCTGTTCCTCACCGGCAATTTCACCCGTCTGTCCTACTGGTTCCTCGAGACGTTTCCGGTGCTTGCGACCTTCGGCTAGGGTAAGCGCTGCTTAACCCTTGGAGGAGAACGGGGTTTTGTCGGCCCGAACTTCAACTCTGGTTTACCGGTCGGGGGCAGAGTGCTGCCGACATGAGTGGGACCATGCTGACAGCAAACAGCACAGAGACGGCCCTTGGGCCTATCGCGGGAGCGGGCGAGACCGGCGGCACGGCCGTGGCTGCGCCCGGCCAGATTGGCGTGCTCGTCACCAACCGTATTGAAGATGTGGAGGCGGTCTGGCGCAGCCTGACAGCCAAGAACATCGAATCTCCGGGGCAGAGCTATGACTTCATCCGTCTCTGGGTGAAGGACCGGAAGCTTCCCGCCGCCAGCCAGCGCTACGTTGTCGGGCGGGTCGATGGCGAGCCGGTGGCCTTGCTGCCGCTGCATCGCAAGCGGGTCCATGGCCTTCCCGTCTTCACCTGGTTTCCGGGGGCCAATGTCGGCTGCTATGCACCGGTGGCGGACTATGACCGCCTCGCGGCGCTGGGGCCGGAAGGGCGCGATGCGCTCTGGGCGGCGATGACCCGCGAATTGACCGGTGCGGATGTGGTCTATCTGCGCTCGATCCCGATCGAGGTTGGGGGGCATGCGGGCCTGTTCGACGAACTGGGATCGACGCTGGACGTGGAGACGCTCTACCGCTCGGAATATGCCAGCTGGGAGGAATGCGATCGACTGCAGCGCAACAAGTCGCGCCGCAAGCATGACAGGCAGCAAGGCGACCGCCTCACTGCGCTGGGGGAGGTCGGCTTCGAGGAAATCCGTAACGGCGGCGATACCCGTTGCGCCATCGAGACGATGTTCCGGCAGCGTTCGGCCCGGTTCAAGGCAATGGGTATCCGCGATCCCTTCGTCAAGGACAAGCTGATCGGCTTCTACCACGACATGGTGCGTCCCGGTTCGGGCGTCGATGTGCGCCTGCATGTGCTTCGGCTCAACGGCGAGATCGTTGCGGTGCGCTACAATGTGGTGCACGGGGACCGCATGTTCTGCCTCATCTCGTCCATGAGCGACAATCCGGCGATCCAGTCGGGTTCGCCGGGCAAGCAGTGCCTGTTGCGCGTGATGCAGACGGTGTTCGACGAAGGCTTCCGCGTTTTCGACATGGGGAGCGGCTTCACCGACGAGAAGCGCCACTGGTGCAATGTGCAGACGCCGTTGCAGCAGCACTATATAGGGCTCACCCGCCAGGGCATGCTGATCGTGGCCGGACACCGGGCATTCCAGAAGGCGCGCGCGGCCATCAAGGCCAATAGCCAGCTCAAGGCCGTCTTCCGCTCGATCCGCCAGGTCTACGACACGGTGACCGGCGTCGGCCGCAAGGAACCGGCCAGCTCAGAGTAGCTTGAGGCCCCGCAGCGAGGCGTGGCCGGATTTACCGATGATGATGTGGTCGTGCAGGGTTATGCCCAGCGGCTTGGCAATGTCGGAAATTTCCCGCGTCATCCGCACATCGGCGGAGGAGGGGGCAGGGTCGCCCGACGGGTGGTTGTGCACCAGGATCAGTGCGGTGGCCGAGAGTTCGAGGCTGCGGCGGATCACTTCGCGCGGATAGACCGGCGTGTGGTCGACAGTGCCGGTCTGCTGCACCTCGTCGGCAATCAGCCGGTTCTTCTTGTCGAGGAACAGGATGCGGAACTGTTCGATCGACTGGAACGCCATCTGGCTGCGGCAATAGTCGATGAGCTGGCTCCAGCTCGACAGGATGGGCTTGTCGCTATCGATGCGGTCGCGGCCGAAGCGGGCGGCGACCGCCTGGATGACCTTGAGATGGGCGACAGTGGTGGGGCCGAGCCCCTTGATGCGTTCGAGCCGCGCTTCGCTGGCGTTGAAGACGCCGGAGAACGAGCCGAACTCGCGCAGCAGCGTCTTGGCCAGCGCCTTGGTGTCGCGGCGCGGGATGACCAGCTGCAGGGCCAGTTCGAGCAATTCGTAGTCTTCCAGCGCGTCGCCCCCCACCTTCAGGAAGCGTTCGCGCACGCGCTGGCGGTGTCCGGCATGATCGTCGGTGGCGGGAGCCGGAAAAGCGGCCTCGGCGAACTCGTCGGGCCGGTCGCTCATCACGCGGACCGCGAGGCCAGCGGATTGAAGAGATTGCCCGGCGAGAGCGTGAAGATTTCGCAGCCGGTTTCGGTGATGTCGATGGAATGCTCGCACTGCGCCGACAACGTCCGGTCCCGGGTCACCGCCGTCCAGCCGTCGCTGAGGATTTTCACATGCGGGCGGCCCAGGTTGATCATCGGCTCGATGGTGAAGATCATGCCCGGCTTGAGCGGGACGCCGCTGCC
>CAMLOA010000091.1 GCA_946481445.1 uncultured Devosia sp.
AGCGTCCTGGCGTCCTCGGCCGAAAGGGGGATGATGAAATCGCTGGCGGTGGACGCCGCACGCCATTGCGGCGGCAGTTGCGCATGGCGCTCGATCGCACGCTGCATCTGCGACACCTGCCATTGCAGGGCCGCCTGGCTGAAGGCCACCGCCGCATCCACCGCGTCCTCGTCATCGGTGCTGGCGGTGGTCACGGTCGCTTCGTGGCTGGCACGCCACCACCGGTCCCGGGCATTGCCGCGCGTCGCGTCCTCTTCGATGAAGCCATGCCGGGCCAGTTGCCGCAGATGATAGCTCGTGGCGCCACTATTGAGCCCCAGCCGGTCCGCCAGGCTCGTCGCAGTGGCCGGGCCGTCCAGGCGCAACAGGCCCAGCATCCGCATCCGCACGGGATGCGCCAGCGCGCGCAGCGCCATTGCATCCGGCTCAACCCGGCTGGCTGCCCGCCGCTCGATCATTGTCCCGCCTCCGCTTCACTACGGCGCAGGGTATATCACAAACAAATCTTTGCAAACATATCTTTGGAGATATCACGCCACCGCGTCAAAAGCTTCCCGGGCCCCTACAATGTCCGGAATGGACTTGTTCGCCCATTCGATCAGATGTCCGAACGGCACGATCAGCGAGTGCCCCAGCCCCGTCAGCTGGTACTCGACCGAGGGCGGCTTGGTGTCGAACACGCGGCGCGAGACCAGTCCGTCGCGCTGCAGGTCGCGAAGCGTCTGGGTCAGCATCTTCTGCGAAATATCGGGAATCTCCCGGTGCAGCTGGTTGAACCGGCGCGGGCCCGAGGCCAGCGTCATGACCAGCAGCATGCTCCACTTGTCCCCGATGCGATCAAGGACGTTTCGCACCGGACAAATGCCAGGCTCCGGCTTCATCGTCGCCGCGACCCAGCGCTCCACATAGACCGCTGCCAAGTCCTGACCCTGCTGCATGCACTTACTCCGAGGTAATCTATTGCCGAAAAAGTGCCTCCTTTTCAGGCCGATCCGGCCGCACTAGATAGGCACTCTCTTTCCGAAACTTACTCTCTGTCGCCGCCCGGCACAAGGAGGACCTCGGAAGCACACGCAACTTATGGAGAGTGTCATGGGCAACTTCGCCAATCTTCCCCTTCTCGTCACCGGCGCCTCGGGCAATCTCGGCCGCGCTGCCGTTGAAGAACTGCTGGCGCGCGGCGCCACCAAGGTCATCGCCGGCACGCGCGATCCGGCCAAGCTCGCCGATCTGGCCGCCCGGGGCGTCGAGGTGCGCAAGGTCGATTTCGATGATGCCAACCTTGCCGCCGCTCTCGCCGGCGTTGAACGCCTGCTGATCGTTTCGACCGATGGCATTGGCCGCCGTGTCGCCCAGCAGACTGCCGCCGTCGAAGCGGCCAAGGCTGCCGGGGTCAAGCATATCGTCTATACCTCCGCCCCCGCTGCCCGCCCTGACGCCGATGCCGGCCTCGGCCCCGAACACTATTGGACCGAAGTCGCCATCGCTGCTTCCGGGCTCGATTTCACCATCCTGCGTAACCACATGTATGCCGAAAACAACTTCATGGACCTGCCCCAGGCTGTTGCCTCGGGCCATCTCTACGGTCTCATCGGCGATCGGGGCACCAGCTATGTCACCCGCGGTGATGCCGCCCGTGCCGCTGCCGGCGCCCTGCTGAGCGCCGAAGGCAAGTCCGTCGAGGACGTCACCGGCCCTGCCCCTGTGACCCTTGCCGAGCGCGCCCGCCTGGCCGCCGAACTCACCGGCAAGCCGGTCACCGCGATCCCGCTGCAGCCCGCCGACCTCAAGGCCGGCATGGTTGCGGCCGGCATTCCGGAAGGGTTCGCCGAGGCGCTGGTCGCATTCCAGCGCGACGCGGTTGCGGGCTATCACGGTGCGGTCACCAGCGTCGTCGAGCGCTATTCGGGCCGCAAGCCGCAGGCTTTCGACGCCTTCCTCACCGAAAACCGCGCGGCCCTCGGCGCCTGAAGATCCGGCCCCGCGCCTTCGGGCGCGGGGCTCCGTCTTAAAGCATATTTGCAACATTGGCGGGCGAATGCCCGGTCCCGCTGGACGCTTCCGTCACAAACCCGTACCAATTGCGCCCAAATCTCGCCGTGACAGCGGAGTCGGGTCGCAGTGTCTGTGGGTAGTTTCTTCAAATCCGCGTGGGCCAAATTCGCCTACGACCGGTCCATCGGCTTCGGCCTCGAATATATCGGCCTCAACACACTTCGCTATCCGCGCGCCATGGCCCTGGCCGTCCTGGCCTTCTCTATCCTGTGCTTCACCCAGATCCCGCGCGCTAATGTCGATGGCGACCTGCTGCGCGTCTACGCCCATTCGGGCGAATATTACGATGCCTACGAGCACCTGTCCGATACGTTCGGCACGTTCGAGAATGACATCTACCTGCTCGTCACCTCGCCCAACCTGACCGATCCCGAGGTGCTCGAGCGCGTTCGCGAGCTGGCCTTCGATCTTGAGCTCAACGACTATGCAGTGGGCACGATGTCGCCCTTCACGCTGCGTAAGCCCGATGGCAATGGCGGTTCGGTCCCGGCGGTCCCCGAAGGCATGACCGATTTTGCCGAGGTGGCGCTGGCGCTGAGCGACCTGCAGCAGAACGATCCCATGATGCGCAACCTGATCACGCCGGACCTGACCGGCGTGGTGCTCATCATGTTCCCCAATCAGGAGGCGGTGAAGGCCAACGGCACCAAGGCCATGATCGCCTCGCTGCGCGAGACCATCGACTATTATTCCGGCGAGGACTTCCAGGTGGAACTGACCGGTCCGCCGGTCTGGACCTCCGAAATGCTCAATGCGGCCGTGGACGACCAGGTCAAGTTCACCATCTGGGGCTTTGGCCTGGGTGCGGTGATCGCCCTGTTTGCCCTGCGCTCGCTGCCCGGAGCCCTGCTGGTTGCGGCCACCCCGTTCCTGGCGGTCATGTGGTCGATGGGCGTGATCCTGCTGTTCTTCGGCTCGTTCTCCTTCCTCACCATCATCGTGACCACGCTGGTTCTGGTGATTTCCTTCGCCGAATCCATGTTCTTCGTCTTCAACTGGCTGGCCTATTGGCGCGACGGCATGGAGCCCAACAAGGCGGTGGACGCCACCGTCAAGCTCGTCGGGCCAGCGGCCGCGCTGACCATGCTCACCACCTTTGTCAGCTTCGCCTCGCTGTCGCTCACCCCCGGCCAGGGCGTGCGGGAGTTTTCCATTGCTGGCTCGATCGGCACCTTCCTGCTGTTCGTCTGCCTGATGACCTTCCTGCCGCTGATGCTCAAGGTCGCGATCCGCATGGGCTTCAAGCCGCCCAAGCGCTCGAGCCTGGTGCTGACCGCGCCCCTGCCCCTGAGCTGGTTCTTCGCCAGCCGCTTCGGCCGCCCGATGTCGATCATCGCCATCGTCGTCACCGTGCTGCTGCTCATCCCCTATGGCCTGATCAAGCCGCATTTCTCGTTCGAGGATTTCGTGGCCAAGGATTCCACCGCCCTGACCGCTGCCGAGGAGATCGACAGCGGCGTGGGCGGCGTGGCCCCGCTCTATATCCGCGTGCCGCTGGCCGAGAACGACCCCAATGTCGGCCCCACCGATTTCGAGACCATCCGCAAGGTCCACGAAATCCTCGAGTCCCACCTGGGCGAGAACAAGGTCATCTCGGCTGCCAGCCTCACCAACTACACCGACAGCGGCTTCACGCGGGAGGAGGTGTTCGACGCCGTCGGCCCCTTCATGCGCAAGCGCTTCGTCACCGATGACGGCAGCCAGGCCCTGGTCACCGGCTTCATGCCCACCATCATCGAATCCGATGCGCTCAAGCAGCTGGTGGACGACGTGAACCGCGAAATGGACGCGGCCGGCGTCACCGATGCCGAAATCGGCGGCTTCCGCATCCTGACCACCTTCGCCACCGACCAGATCGTCACCGGCCTGCAGCTCGATCTCACCCTGTCGGTGCTGGTCAATCTGGGGCTGATCGGCTTCGCCTTCCAGTCCTTCCGGGTGGCGCTGGCCTCGGCCATCCCCAACCTGTTCCCGGTGCTGGGCACCGAGGCCTGGCTCTATTTCACCGGCCAGGGCCTGCAGCTGACCACCGTCATCGCCCTCACCATCGCCTTCGGCATCGCGGTGGACGACACCGTCCATTTCCTGTCGCACTACCTGCATGCCCGGCGGGAGGAGAAGCGTCCGCATCTGGAAGCGGTCAAACACACGCTGGACCGCATTGGCGGCGCCATCGTCGCCACCACCATCATCCTGTGCTCGGGGGTGATCATCGTCACCTTCTCCGAACTGCCCCAGGTCGCCCTGTTCGGCACGCTGTTCGTGTCGACCCTGGCCTTCGCCGTCATCGGGGACCTGTTCATCCTGCCGGCCCTGCTGGCCGCCGGCGGCAAGTTCTTCCAGCCCCTGGGCCGCATCAAGGTGCGCATGGCCGACCACGATGCGACCCCCGACGACCCAACCGGCGACACCATTACCGGCGAAGGGGGAACCGAGGGCCGGAGCTGACGGTGGACGCTTGCCGGTTACCGGCGCGCCCGATTACATGGATGTGACTGATTCTGGGCAGATTCCCCGCGAGTAGGGGTTTCCGTACCGGGCAAGTATTGGGGTAGCGTGCAGGACGCCGCGCATACGGGTTCGGTGTCCGGCGGTGGACATGCCGGGGGGCATGATTTTACTGGAGGCTTCGAGCAAATGACTGTGTTGAAACCCCTGGCGCGCGCCGCCGCCCTGGCCGGTCTGGTGCTTGCGGGCGCCGCCGCGTCGCTGCCCGCCCGGGCTGCCCCGGCCGATGTGGCGCTGCTCAAGTCCTATATCGGGGATTGGCGCGGCCGCGGCGTCCTCATCGGCGCTCAGGAGGAGACGGTGGTCTGCCGCCTCTCGCTCACCCCGGGCAATCAGGACAAGGTCAATTACAACGGCCGCTGCACCCTGGCGGGCACGCAGCTGGCCGTGGCGGGCACGATGGCCTATATCGAGGCCAGCCGCCGCTTCGAGGCGGCAATGAGCTCCAACGCCACCTTCACCGGCATCGCCGTCGGCCAGAAGCGCGGCAACAACCTCATCTTCAACCTGCGCGAGCGCGATCAGGACGAAGAGGGCAAGGACCTCAACATCTCCGCGCAGATCACCCTTTCCGCCGACGCCATCAACGTGATCTTCGAGGTCGTCTACGTCGAAAGCGGTGACAGCCTGCGGGCCGAAGTGCCGTTCAACAAATAGGCCTCCGGCCGCGGCGATCGCCGTCCCGGCGTGATGCGACCCGGGGCGGATCAGGGCAAATAGAGTCTTAACGTTCAGTCTGTTAGCCTGTTCGGGCATATCCTGCCGAGACCCTGCCTGTGTTTGCCAGCCTGGCCACCGCCCTGCCCGATTCCGACCCACGCCAGGCCGCGTCCGGCCGTCTTGCCCAGGTCTGCGCCCTGCTGCGCATTGCCGGTGCCTGTGTCCAGCGGCGGGGCTCGCCCGGCGCGCTCGAATGGACCGGACCGGCGGACGGCATCGGCCAGGTCCGCCACATCGTCACCGCGGCCGGCTGGCCCGATACGCCCCGCGTGATTGCCGATGCCGCGCACACGGCGGGATCTGCCTCCCCCATTCGCTTCGCGGCGGCCATTCCGCTGCCTGGGCTGGATGACACGGTTCTCTTCCTCTGGGATCACCGTCCGCGCAGCGCGGCCATGGCCTACCGGCTGCTGGCGCTGGCCACCGAATTGTGCGGGCAGGCTGCGCTGAGGCGCCTGCTGGCCCTGCAGGCGCATAATCGCGCCCTGTTCGAGCGGGCTGCTGCCACTGCGCGCATCGGCGTCTGGTCCTGCACCCTACCCGACCTGGCGCTGACCTGGACCGATGGCGTCTACGACATTTTCGAGTTGCCGCGGGGTTCGGCGATCGAGCGCGGCCAGGCCCTCACCTACTACACCGAGGAATCGCGGCGAACCATGGAGGAGCTGCGGTCACGGGCCATCGCCGAATGCGGTGAGTTCCAGATGGACGCAGAGATCATCACCGCCAGGGGCCGGCGGCGCTGGATGCGCCTGACGGGCGCCGTGGACAGCCACAATGGTGTTGCCCGCCGCATCCTGGGCGTGAAGCAGGACATTACCGAGGAAAAGCTCCTCGGCGACCGCACCCGCTACCTGGCCGAGTTCGATGTCATGACTGGCCTGGCCAACCGGGCGCAGTTCCAGCAGCGGCTGGACGGGCTCGGCGCGCACCGCCCGGGGTCGATCTCGGCCCTGCTCGTCGTCGACCTCGATGGCTTCAAGCAGGTCAACGACACCCACGGCCATGCCGCCGGCGACCAATACCTCAAGGAGGCGGCCCGGCGCCTCCAGGCCTCCTGCGACCAGGCGAGCCTTGTCGCCCGGATCGGGGGTGACGAATTCGCCGTCCTGTTGCCGGAAACACAGTCGCCCCCGCAGGCCGAGGCGCAGGCCGCAGCATTGGCGCTGGCCATGCGCGAACCCGTGATGCTGGCCGGCGGAGCCACGCCCATGGCCGCCTCGATCGGTCTGGCCCATTGGCAGGGGCAGTCGGGCGATGAACTGTTCCGCCAGGCCGATGCCGCTCTCTATGGCGCCAAGGCGACCGGACGCGGCACCAGCCAGGTCTATCGCCCCTGAGCCGCGCCCGCCGCCCAAAACGAAAGGGGCGCTCGCGGCGCCCCCTGCATCAGAATGGAATATCGTCGTCCATGCCGCCCGGCTCGAAGGCCGGGGCATTGGCGCGCGGACGCTGTCCGCCCCCGCCATTGTCCCGCGCACCGCGGAAGCCGCCATTGTCGGCGCTCCGGAACCCGCCGCCATCGCCGGCCCCTTCCCCGTCCCCGCGGCCATCCAGCAGCGTCAGGTTCGAGTTGAAGCCCTGCAGCACCACTTCGGTGGAATACTTGTCCTGGCCCGACTGGTCCTGCCATTTGCGGGTCTGCAGCTGGCCCTCGAGATAGACCTTGCTGCCCTTGTGGAGGTACTGCTCGGCGACACGGGCGAGGCCTTCCGAGAAGATCACCACGCGGTGCCACTCGGTCTTCTCCTTGCGCTCGCCGGTGTTCTTGTCGCG
>CAMLOA010000092.1 GCA_946481445.1 uncultured Devosia sp.
ACACCGTGGCGCTGAACCTGCATGCCGAAGTGGCCGTGTCGATCACCGTCAACGTTGCCCGTTCGGACGACGAAGCGGCCCGCCAGGCTGCCGGTGAAGACGTGACCGTCCACACCTTCGAGGCCGACGAAGACGGCGATTTCGCCGCTGGCCAGGCCGACGCAGCCCAGGAAGACCGCTTCGAAGAGTAGTCCAGGCAAGCCTGACAGTTCCGAGGCCGGGCCAAGCGCCCGGCCTTTCTTTTTTCGGATGGTCTTTTCCGCAGGTTCGGGGCACGATTAGCCCATGTCCCTCATTCGCTCCGCCACCGCTCTTGTCGTGATCCTATCGGCCGCGCCGGCGGCGCGCGCAGACGATCAGCTGAGCGGGCGATGGGTGGGCGAATATACCTGCTATCAGGGCCTCACCTCCATGGAACTCGACCTGGAGGCCAATCTGGAGGGCTGGTCCGGAACGTTTGCCTTCGGGCCGCACCCCACCAATCCGGACATCCCGGAAGGGTCATACTTCGTTTCGGTCACGCTCAAGAAGAGCCGCGTCTTCGTTTCGCCGTCCGTGTGGATCGACCAGCCCGAAGGCTACGTCACCGTACCGATGACCGGTACGCTGTCGCCGGATGCATCGACGATCGAGGGAACCATGCAGTTCGACGGCTGCGACAGGTTCACGGTCGCGCGCGCGCCAGATAAGGCGAAGTAGGGCGCCCCGACTCGCCACTTTGCCGCCACGCTGCGTTGGCAACATGTTCCGGTCACATTCCCCGTTGTCCACAGAGTTCACAGGGGCCGGGAGCACGTCGTTAACCCTCCCCCCGATAGGCCAAGACTCCCGCCCGAGTCGCGTGGTTAAGAAAGGTTAACGCTTCCGAGGACCTCATGGCAGAGATTGCGCGCCTTCACCCGGCCGAAGACAAGTCGTTTCGTCTGGCTCCGCAGAACGTGGAGGCCGAGCAGGCGCTGCTGGGCGCGATCCTGATCAACAATGACGCCTTCTATCGGGTGGCCGATTTCCTCGAGCCGGTGCACTTCTACGAGCCGATCCACCGCGACATCTATGAACTGGCCGGCAAGATCATCCGCGCCGGCAAATCGGCCGATCCGACCACGATCAAGACCCACCTGCCCGACCAGCTTCTGCCCGACGTGACCATGGCGCAGTATCTCGCCCGCCTGGCAGCCGAAGCCACGACCGTGATCAACGCCGCCGATTACGGGCAGGCCATCTATGACCTCGCCATTCGCCGCAACCTCATCCTGGTGGGTGAGGAAATGGTGTCCGTGGCCTATGATTCCGATGTCGAGATGACGCCGGAAAAGCAGATCGAAAAGGTCGAGGGCGAACTGTTCCAGCTGGCCGAGAAGGGCCGCTACGACGGCGGGTTCCAGACCTTCGGCAATGCGCTCAGCGCCTCCATCCAGATGGCCGGCGAGGCGTATCAGCGCGACGGGGGCCTGTCAGGCATCGCCACCGGCCTCGATGACCTCGACCGCATGATGGGCGGGTTGCAGCGCTCGGACCTGATCATCCTGGCGGGCCGCCCGGCCATGGGCAAGACCTCGCTCGTCACCAATATAGCATTCAACGTGGCCAAGGCCTGGCGCGGCGAAGTCACGCCGGATGGGCATTCCAAGACGGTCAATGGCGGCATTGTCGGTTTCTTCAGCCTCGAAATGAGTTCCGAACAGCTCGCCACGCGTATCCTGGCCGAGCAGGCGGAGATCTCTTCCTCCGATATCCGCCGTGGCCGCATCCATGACAGCCAGTTTTCCAAGCTGGTGGATGTCTCGAACATGATGAGTCGCCTGCCGCTCTATATCGACGATACCGGCGGCATCAGCGTGGCCCAGCTTGCCGCGCGCGCCCGGCGGCTGAAGCGTCAGAAGGGCTTGGACTTTCTCATCATCGACTACCTGCAGCTGCTGAGCGGTTCGTCCAAAGCATCGAGCCAGAACCGCGTGCAGGAGCTGACCGAAATCACCACCACGCTCAAGGCCCTGGCCAAGGAGCTGGAAATCCCGGTCGTGGCCCTGTCACAGCTGTCCCGACAGGTGGAAGCGCGCGACGACAAGCATCCGCAACTGGCGGATCTGCGCGAATCGGGCTCTATCGAGCAGGACGCCGACGTGGTGCTGTTCGTGTATCGCGAGGAGTACTACCTCAAGAACAAGGAGCCCAAGGAGGGCACGCCGGAACACATGGCTTGGCAGGGCGAGATGGAAAAGGTGCATGGCAAGGCCGAGGTGATCATCGGCAAGCAGCGTCACGGCCCGACCGGAACCGTGCAGCTCAGCTTCGAGGCGCAGTTCACGCGCTTCGGCAACCTCGCCCGCGCCGACTATCTTCCCGAGCGCATGGAATAGGCATGGCGCTGCAATCGGGCCTTGGCGGCCAGCTCAGCATCGATCTCGGGGCCCTGGCCCGGAACTGGCGCGCGCTCGACAAGGTGAGCGCGGGGGCCCTGACCGGCGCCGTGGTCAAGGCCGATGCCTATGGCATCGGCATCACCATGGCCTGCAAGGCCCTGCACGCGGCCGGAGCCCGGTTCTTCTTCGTGGCCACGCCCGATGAAGGGCTGGCCGTGCGCGCGGCGCTGCCCGATGTGCACATCTTCGTCCTCAACGGGCTCTATCCGGGCGCGGCCAACCTTTATGTCCGGCAGAACCTGATGCCCATCCTGTCCTCGGGCGCAATGCTCGAAGAATGGCTGGCCAAGTGCCTGGAACGCAACGAGGCCTACCCGGCGGCCCTGCATTTCGACACGGGCATCAACCGGCTCGGCTTCCGCCTCAACGAGGCCGCCGGCGTTCGGCAGCGGCTCGAAGGCCTGGGCTATGCCCCGCAAATGGTGATGAGCCACCTGGCCTGCGCCGACCAGCCCAACCACGAGAAGAACCGCACGCAGCTGGCGCTGTTCAGCTCGATCCTGTCGCAGTTCCCCAACATCCCGGCATCGCTGGCTAATTCGGCGGCCTTGATGACCGGGCGGGACTACCATTTCCAGATGGTGCGCCCCGGGATTGCACTCTATGGCGGGCGCGCGGTCAACGGCCGCAAGAATCCCATGGCGCCCGTCGTCACCCTGCACGTGCCGATCCTGCAGGTGACCGAAGCGCGCACCGGCGAGACGGTGGGCTATGGAGCCACCTACTCCCTGGCGCGCAACAGCCGGCTCGCCATTATCGGCCACGGCTATGCGGACGGCTTCTTCCGGTCCCTGTCGGCCACCAATATGCGACCCGGCGGCAAGGTGGTCATCCGCGGCAAGGTCTGCCCCGTGGTGGGGCGGGTGTCGATGGACCAGATCGTGGTGGACATTACCGAGCTGGGACCCGACCTGCCCAACCCGGGGGAGGGCGCCGAAGTCCTGGGGGCGGTGCTGACCGTGGACGACCAGGCCGATGCCGGCGGCACTATCGGCTACGAGATCCTGACATCGCTCAAGGGCCGGTACACCCGCAACTACGTCGGCGACGGACATCTGCCGCCCGGCTGATGTTCGCCATTTGTTCTTGCGGGACCGCGAGAATTGCGCTATCGAGATGGAGGATCGAAAGCTGCCGATGACCACACTCCACCTGACCCAAATCTTCACGCAGGCAGCGCGATGACCACGTTCGTCGTCCTGCTGCGGGCGATCGGGCCGGTCACGCACAAAATCATGTCGATGGCGCAGTGGCGGGACGCCGCCGCGGCGGCCGGGTTCGAGAGGCCCGAAACCTATGTGGCGACCGGCAACATGCTGGTAGACAGCGACCGCAAGCAGGCGGACGTCGCGTTGGCCATGAACGAGATCGTCCTCTCGCTCGGCCTTGGACCGGGCAACCGGGCCATCGTGCGCAGTGCGCGACAGATCATGCATTTGCTGCGCGCGAACCCTTTCCCCGAGGCAGCCGCTACCCGGCCGCAGGCCGTGGCGGTGCATTGCTTTGCAAAGGCTCGGCCGGACTTCGGCTGGGTGACGCAGTACCAGGGCCCGGAGACCATCCAGGTCACCGGGACCCACCTCGTCGTCGACTATGGCAGTCACGAAACGACCTCGCGCCTGCCGGCACTCATCGAAAAGAAATCGGGCACCGTAACAGCCCGCAACTGGAACACGCTGCGCGGACTTGCCGAACGGGCCGCTGCGCGCGCAAAGCAGGACTGAGCCTTGGCCAAATCCCGATCATCCTTCGTCTGCCAGGCCTGTGGAGCGGTATCGTCGCGCTGGCAGGGCCGATGCGACTCCTGCGGCGAGTGGAACACCATTGTCGAGGAGATCACCGATTCCGGGGTCGGGGCGGGCCCCAAAAGCGCGAAGGCCAATGGCCGTCCCACCAGCCTGGTTCCGCTTTCGGGCGAAACGGAAAGCGCCGCGCGCGTCGTAACCGGCATCGCCGAACTCGACCGGGTCACCGGCGGCGGCTTCGTGAAGGGCTCGGCGCTGCTGGTGGGCGGCGATCCTGGGATCGGAAAGTCCACCCTGCTGCTGCAATCGGCGGCGGCATTGGCCAACAGGGGCCGCCGCGTCATCTACGTTTCGGGCGAAGAGGCCGTCGCCCAGGTGCGCCTGCGGGCGCAAAGGCTTGGGCTGGGCGAGGCCGGCGTGCTGCTGGCTGCGGAAACCAATGTCGAGATCATCCTGGCCACGCTGGAAAGCGGACCGGCGCCGGACCTGGTGATCATCGATTCCATCCAGACCCTGTGGACCGACCGCGTCGACAGTGCCCCGGGCACGGTGACGCAGGTGCGCACCTCGGCACAGGCGCTGACGCGCTTCGCCAAAAAGAGCGGCGCGGCCGTGGTGCTGGTGGGCCACGTGACCAAGGACGGCCAGATCGCCGGGCCCCGCGTGGTGGAGCACATGGTGGATGCCGTGCTCTATTTCGAGGGCGACACCAGCCATACATTCCGCATCCTGCGCGGCGTGAAAAACCGCTATGGCGCCACCGACGAGATCGGCGTCTTCGCCATGACGGAACTCGGGCTGGAGCAGGTTGCCAATCCCTCGGCGCTGTTTCTCGACCAGCGCGACGAGGGGGCGGCCGGCTCGGCGGTCTTTGCCGGCATGGAGGGAACGCGGCCGATCCTGATCGAGATACAGGCGCTGGTTGCCCCCTCCCCGCTCGGCACGCCGCGCCGGGCCGTGGTGGGCTGGGATTCCTCGCGCCTGTCCATGGTGCTGGCCGTGCTCGAAACACGCTGCGGCGTGCGCATCGGCGCCAATGACATCTACCTCAATGTCGCAGGCGGACTGAAGATCAACGAGCCGGCGGCCGACCTGGCCGTCGCGGCGGCGCTGATCTCGTCGCTGACCAATGCGCCGCTGCCCCCCGAGGCGGTCTATTTTGGGGAGATCTCGCTGGCCGGTGGCGTGCGGCCGGTGGTGCACGGGTCGCTGCGGCTGCGCGAGGCGCAAAAGCTTGGATTCAAGTCGGTTTCCACCGGACGGCTGGGAACCGCGGACCGCACCAGCGGGTTGGAGGTGTCCGAGTTCAGCCAATTGAGCGAACTGGTCGGACGCATCGCCGCCAACGGCACGGCGCGCGCGCCGGAGACGGACGAATGGTAGGCACACAGATTCTGGGCACATCCGCCCCGGGGACCCCTGCAACCCTTGGCATTGCCGCACAAAGCCGCTAAACGAAGCCCACGACTGCCGGGGGCGGCAACTGGAGCAAGCGAAGAAACATGCTGACAGCGTTCGACGTTGGTGTTGGTGTCCTGGTGCTGATCTCGGCCATTCTGGCCACCGCGCGGGGCCTGACCCGTGAGGTGCTGTCACTGGCCACATGGGCCGGTTCGGCGGCAATCGCCATCTATATGTGGCAGTTCCACCCCGAGATCGCCCGCGGCTACATAGCCGACCCGATGGTGGCCGACATCGCCACGGTGGTGGTCACCTTCATCGTCGCGCTGATCGTGCTCCACCTGCTCACCATGCGCATCGCCGACTTCGTCGTCGACAGCCGCATCGGGCCGATCGACCGTACGCTGGGTTTCGTGTTCGGCGCCCTGCGCGGCGTGCTGATCGCCATCGTCATCGCGATCTTCGGGACCTGGCTGCTCAGTGACAACATGCCCCCGTGGGCCCGGGACTCGCAGTCCCTGCCCTACCTGCAGGACATGGGCGACACGCTGATTTCGATGCTGCCGGAAGAGCTCGAGCAGCAGGTTACCGCCTTCCTCAAGGGCTCGACGGGCCTGACCGAAGACCCGGCCGACCCCGAAGCCCCCGCGGCCCCGCTCGACGAGGGTACCGATGCCACCGAGGACGGCACCGTGGACCCGACCGATCCTGCCGCGCCGGTGGCGACGCAGACCTGATCGGCGTGGCGGGTATCGCCTGCCACAACGCAGACCATCAACATCATGAGTGGTCGCGGACAGCAATTTGGGCTAAAGCGTCGGCACACAACCTCAGCTTGGCCCCGTCGCCATTGGCGACACGCAGATGATGCGGTTGAGGCAGCATTGGCATGGAGAGCCCGGTGAACCACCATCCGAGCGACGACAGTTTCAGTCTTGATGGCGACACGCTGCACGAAGAGTGCGGCGTGTTTGGCATTTTGGGGCATAGCGATGCCTCCACCCTGACGGCGCTGGGCCTGCACGCCTTGCAGCATCGCGGGCAGGAGGCGGCCGGCATCGTCAGCTTCGACGGCAAGCAGTTCTATACCGAAAAGCGCATGGGCCTGGTGGGTGACCACTATACCGACCCGGCCGTGCTCGCCCGCCTGCCCGGCTCGATCGCCATCGGCCATACGCGCTACTCCACCACCGGGGAGGTGGCGCTGCGCAACGTCCAGCCGCTGTTTGCCGAACTCGAAGCAGGCGGCATCGCCATTGCGCACAACGGCAATTTCACCAACGGCCTCACCCTGCGCCGCCAGATCATTGCCACCGGCGCCATCTGCCAGTCGACCTCCGACACCGAGGTGGTGCTGCACCTGATCGCCCGCTCGCGGCATTCCTCGAGCACGGACCGTTTCATCGATGCCATCCGGCAGATGGAAGGCGGCTATGCCATGCTGGCGATGACGCGCACCAAGCTGATCGCGG
>CAMLOA010000093.1 GCA_946481445.1 uncultured Devosia sp.
AGTCACCATCGACCGGCCCGACATTCTCATTGTCGAGGGGCTGAACATCCTGCAGCCCGGCGAGTTGCCCAAGACCGGCAAGCCCATCCTCTTCGCGTCCGACTTCATCGATTTCTCGATCTATATCGACGCCGATACCGAGGATCTCGAGACCTGGTACATGGAGCGCTTCTTTCGGCTGCGCGAGACCGCGTTCCGCGACCCGACCTCCTATTTCCGGCGGTTCGCCGCCATGAGCGAGGCCGAGGCCGGCGAGTTCGGTCGCATGATCTGGCGAACCATCAACCTCGCCAACTTGCTCGACAACGTGCTGCCCACCCGCGGGCGGGCCGACCTGATCCTCAAGAAGGGCAAGGACCACCTGATCGAGGAAGTGCGGCTCAAGCGGGTGTGAGGGCCCTCACCGGTATCCGGAACCGCTCAATAGGTCCCGTGCTGGGGCTGGGTCAGGGTGATGGTATTGCCGTCGGCGTCGCGGAACTTGGCCGTCTTGAAGAAGTCGCCCACCGACTTGCTCACCGGCTTGAGTTCGTGCAGGGCCAGCCGGCCCAGCTCCAGTGCGAGATCGTCCACGATCAGCGTCAGCATGGAGGCGCCGGCCCGGTCCATGTCGGTGGCCACATGGACCCAGCCCCCGCCGGGAAGCTTCCATTCGGCCACATCGGCCAGCGGGCGCGCATCGGGCGGGCGGCCGAACAGGCGTTCGTAGAAGTCGATCGCCTCGGCAATGTCCTCCACCGCTATGCCGGCCAGCGCATTGGTAATGGTCATAAAGGTCCCCATCCGTGGCAGTTACCCTCACTCTATCAGAGTGACGGCAATGGGGCAGCGCTGTTGGACTTTTTGGATGGCGCTGCTATAGCCGGAGGGATTTTCGGGAGCAGGCGATGAGCGAACTCAAGGTCGTGGTGGCAGGCGCGGGCGGGCGCATGGGCGCCGCCAATATCCGGGCCGTCGCCGCCCATTCCGGCCTCGTGCTGCATGGTGCCGTCGCCGCCCTGCGGCTGCATGCCGCCGTGGACCGCCCGGGCACGCCCGCCATCGGGCAGGATGCAGGCCTCTTCGCCGGCATTGCCGCCCTGGGTGTGACCATTACCGACGACATGGAGGCCGCGCTCGAAGGGGCCGATGCCATCATCGACTTCACCGCTCCGGCTGCCAGCGTTGTCCTGGCCCGCAAGGCCGCCGAGCGGGGGCTGGTGCACGTCATCGGGACGACGGGCTGTACCGAGGCCGACGATGCGGCCATTGCGGCCGCCGCCGCCGCGGGAGCGCGCATCGTCAAGTCGGGCAATTTCTCCATGGGCGTCAACCTGCTGGCGAGCCTGGTGCGCAAGGCGGCCGCGACGCTGGCCGACTACGACGTCGAAATCCTCGAAATGCACCACGCCCGCAAGGTCGATGCGCCTTCCGGCACGGCGCTGTTGCTGGGCGAAGCCGCCGCGAGCGGACGCAACATTGCCCTCAAGGACCATTCGGTGCGGGTGCGCGACGGTCATACCGGCGCACGGGAAGCAGGCACGATCGGCTTTGCCACCCTGCGCGGCGGCACGGTGATCGGCGATCACATGGTGATCCTGGCGGGACCTGCCGAACGGATCGAGCTGGGCCACCGCGCCGAGGACCGGGGCATTTTCGCCAATGGTGCCGCCCGGGCCGCGCTCTGGGCCGCCGCCCAGCCGGCGGGCCTTTATTCCATGGCCGACGTGCTCGGCCTCACCGACTGACTTCTCCAAGCAAGGAACCTTCAATGACCGGCACGCTGATCCTCGTTCGCCATGGCCAGAGCGAATGGAATCTCCAGAACCTGTTCACCGGCTGGCGCAATCCGAACCTGACCGAGCAAGGCATCGAAGAGGCGCGCGCCACCGGCAAGGCGCTCAAGGCGGCCGGCATCATGCCCGACCTCTACTACACCTCGGCGCTGCGCCGCGCCCAGCACACGCTCGACCTGATGCTCGAGGAAATGGGCATCGACAATGTCACCATCACCCGCCACACCGCGCTCAACGAACGCGACTATGGCGACCTTTCCGGCCTCAACAAGGACGATGCCCGCGCCAAATGGGGCGAAGAGCAGGTGCTGGTCTGGCGCCGCTCCTACGATGTTCCGCCCCCGGGCGGCGAAAGCCTCAAGGATACCGCGGCGCGCACCCTGCCCTATTACGAGGCCGAAATCCTGCCCCGGCTCAAGGCGGGCAAGACCGTGCTGGTGGCAGCGCATGGCAATTCGCTGCGGGCGCTGGTCATGGCCATTGAAGGCCTGACCCCCGACGAAATCCTCAAGCGCGAGATCGCGACGGGGCAGCCGACCGTCTACAGGATCGGCCCGGATGGCAAGCTGGTGCAACGGGTCGAGCTCTAGACAATCTTGCGCCAGCGGGCCCCGTGCGGGGCCCCGCATTGCCGATTCACGTGAAACTAGTGGGCGGCCGAGATCACCCCGGCTTCCCAGCCCAGGATGGCGCGCTTGCGCGGAACCCCCCAGTGGTAGCCGGTCAGCGCGCCCGACGTGCCCACCACCCGGTGGCAGGGCACGACGAAGCTGATCGGGTTCTTGCCCACCGCGGCGCCGACCGCCCGGGCCGCTGTCGGGCGGCCGATGCGGTTGGCCACGTCCTGGTATGTCGTGGCGCGGCCGCAGGGAATGGTCAGCAGCGTCTCCCAGACCTTCACCTCGAAATCGGTGCCGATCAGCACGACGCGCACCGGATGGTCGGGTGACCAGCGCGCCGGATCGAAGGCCTGCGCGATCATGGGCGCCACGCGGGCGTCGTCGCGGGTGAAGCGGGCATTGGGCCAGCGATCGGCCAGGTCACGGAAGGCTTGTTCGATGCTTGTCTGGGCGTCGGCGAAGCCCAGGCCCGAAAGCCCATAGCCGGTGGCGGTGGCGACGGCCGTGCCGAAGGGCGACGGGGCTGCGCCCCAGACCATGTCGAGCCCGGCCCCGCCGGCACGGAAGATTCCGGGCGGCATAGCCTCGTAGGCCACGAACAGGTCATGCAGGCGCGAGGTGGACGAAAGGCCCACCGCATAGGTGGTATCGAGCACGCTTTCGCGCGCCCGCAGCAGGCTCTTGGCATGGTCGAGCGCCACGGCCTGGGCAAAGCTCTTGGGGCTGAGCCCGCACCAGCGGCGGAAAAGGTCGGTGAGTTGCCGCTCGCTCAGTCCCAGCGCGCGGGCAAAGCGCGGCAGGTCCGCCTCGTCCGGTCCGTGTTCGCTCAGATACTGGATGGCGGCGCGAATGGTGTCGTAGTCGCCCGCAGGCGCCAAAGGGACAATCTGGTTCATGTCTGTTCCCGGCAAGGCTTCGGTCATCGCCCTTCACTAGCCCGGCGGCCGCCGGGGAGGCGACCCGGTTTTTACCGGGCGGCGCGGGCCTTGCGCAGCGCCGTGCCGAAGGCGCGGGCAAAACTCGCCTTGTCTTCGCCCTTGAGGAAGGCGCCGATTTCAAGGCTTTCCCGGCCCGTCTTAAGGTGCATCGCGGTCACCTTCTCGTTCTCGTCGCGCTGCAGCACCAGCCGCACGGCCTGCGGATCGAACCGCTGCAATGTCCGGTTGCCCTTGCTGTCGCTGCTGGCCACTTCCAGCTGGTCGGCCCACAGGGTCACCTGCTGGGTCTGCCGCTTCTGGCGGGACTGCCGCCAGCTCAGCACCCCCATGGCCAAGGCAAACAGGACGAAGGCGGCCCCCGCCGGCAGGGCGATTTCGGGCACAGCGACCATGAATGGCGCCGCCACCACCGCGCTCAGCCCCAGCGTGATCCAGCCACCCGCCAGGCGCAATGACCCGTCCGGCCTCAGCGCGGCGGAAAACAGCGGCGTGGTTGTTGTGGCTTGCATCGGCATGGCGAACTCTTCACCTATGACTATAGGCGCAGAATCGGGGGCGAGAGAATGGCCGCGAGCAAAAAAGTGAAGAGCCTCGGTAAGCCCGAAATCGACGCCATCTTCACCCGCTTTCACGAGATCGAACCCGAGCCGAAAGGCGAGCTCGACTATGTCAACGCCTTCACCCTGCTGGTGGCGGTGGTGCTGTCGGCCCAGGCGACCGATACCGGCGTCAACAAGGCGACCAAGGCGCTGTTCCAGCTGGCGCCAACCCCCGCCGCCATGGTGGCGCTGGGCGTCGAGCGTATCACCGAGCTGATCAAGACCATCGGCCTGTTCCGCGGCAAGGCCAGGAACGTGTTCGCGCTCAGCCAGATTCTCGTCGAGCGTCATGGCGGGGAGGTCCCGGCGGACCGGGCGGCGCTGGAGGCTCTGCCGGGCGTGGGCCGCAAGACCGCCAATGTCGTGCTCAACATCTACTTCAAGCAGCCCACCATAGCGGTGGATACGCACCTGTTCCGCGTCTCCAACCGCACGGGCATGGCCCCCGGCGCGACGCCGCTGGCGGTGGAGCAGAAACTGCTCAAGGCCGTGCCCGAGCGCTTCATGCTGCATGCCCATCACTGGCTGATCCTGCACGGGCGCTACGTCTGCAAGGCGCGCAAGCCCGAATGCTGGCACTGTGCGATCAGCCAATGGTGCCTGTTCGAGCCGAAAGCGCCCGCAGCCAAGGGGCCATGAGGGTCAGGCGCCGTAGCCCTTGCCGAGGGCAAGGCCCAGGGCCGGTATCATCAGGGTGATGGCGAACTGCAGGTAGAGCAGGCGGCGGGCCGCCGTCACCCCCGCGCGCGCGGGCGCAAAGGCGGCATCGGCCTTGGAAGCCCGGCTCCATTTGAGAATGGCAATCGTGGGTGGCACGGAGGCCAGTCCCGCCGCGGCAAACAGGCCCATCTTGGTCCAGAACACCCAATTGCCCAGATAGTAGTCCGCGCCCGAGGCGCCCAGGAACACCCGGCCGACACCCGCGCCGATCACCAGCAGCGCCACCAAGCCGTAGGCGCTGTCGACCCGGGCCAGGAAGGCAATGCGCTCGCCGGCAATGTCCGGCCGCATCAGCACCCATTCGGCGGCCATCACGCTGATCAGGAGGAAAATCGCGGTGTGATGCAGGTAGCCGAAAAGCAGATCGAGATCGAGCATTTGCCGGAAGACCCATTGTCATGTAAACAGTGCATACATATCTGCACGCACATGTAAGCAATGTCAACATCAAGTAACGCACCCTATCATCACGGCAATCTGCGCCAGGCCCTGCTCGAAGCGGCGCTGATCATCCTGGAGCGCGAGGGAGAGGCGGGGCTGGGGCTGCGCGACCTGGCGCGGGCCGTGGGGGTCTCGCCTGCCGCGCCCTACCGGCATTTCGATAGCCGCGGCGCCCTGCTGGAAGCGCTGGCCGTGACCGGGTTCCAGCGGTTCACCGCCGCGATGGTGGCCGTGGCGGCCAGCGACGTGCTCGATCCGATGGCGGCCATGGGCAAGACCTATGTCAAGTTCGCGCTCGACAATGCCAATCTCTTCCGGCTGATGTTTTCGCCGCAGGTGCGAAAGGACAACCGGCCGGGCCTGCGCATGGCGGCCGATGCCGCCTACCAGACGCTGCGCCACGTCACCGGCGGCGACGTCAAGGCCAACCGCGTCGCGGCTTTGGCGGCCTGGGCGCGGGTGCATGGCCTGGCCGTGCTGCTGCTCGACGGGCAGATCGCCATCCAGGCCGGCGAGGATATCGAGGCGCTGGTGGCCGAAATCATCGAGAAGCACTGAGGCGGCGAAGCGTTGCGCCTCCGGGCCGCTTCCTCTAAACCGGCTGACGGCTTTTCTTTGCGCCGGACCCTGCTGCATGACCCAGACCCGCTTCGACGTCCTCACCATCGGCAATGCCATTGTCGACATCATCGCGCCGGTCGAGGCGGGCTTCATCGAACGGGAGGGCATGAGCGAGGGCATCATGCATCTCATCGACACCGACCGGGCCGAAGAGCTCTATTCGAAGATGCCGCTCAGCCGGCAGCAGATTTCGGGCGGTTCGGCCGCCAATACGGCAGCCGGGGTCGCTTCGCTGGGCGGGCGCGCTGCCTTTATCGGCAAGGTGGCCGATGACCCGCTGGGCGACGTGTTCGAAGCCGACCTCGACGCCATCGGTGTCCACTACAATACGTCGCGGCTCAAGAACGGGGCGCTGACGGCCCGCTCGATGATCTTCCTCAGCGAGGACGGCGAGCGCACGATGAACACCTATCTGGGCGCCTGCCACCAACTGACCGAACAGGATATCCGGCCCGACGAGATCGGGAGCGCCGCCATCACCTATATGGAAGGCTTCCTGTGGGACCCGGTCGAGGCCAAGAAGGCCTTCGTGCTGGCCGCCCACTATGCCCACAAGCATGAGCGCGCCGCCGCCTTCACCCTCTCCGATCCCTTCTGCGTCGATCGCTACCGCGCCGAGTTCCTCGATCTCATCCGCAGTAAGACCATCGACTATGTCTTTGCCAATATCCACGAGCTGAAATCGCTCTACGAAACCGACGACCTGGGCGTGGCCGTGCGCCAGATCGCCCAGGATGCCGAACTGGCGGCCATCACCATGGGCGCCGAGGGCGCCATGGCCGTGCATAATGGCGAAATCGTCTCGGTTCCGGCCTTTCCGGTCGATCGCGTGGTCGATGCCACCGGCGCCGGCGACCTCTTCGCCTCCGGCTTCCTGCTCGGCATGGCGCGCGGGCAGACCCTCGAATCGGCGCTCAAGACCGGGTGCCTGGCTGCAAGTGAAGTCATCAGCCATATCGGCGCCAGACCACAGCTCGATCTGCAGGACCTGAGCGAGCAGCACGGGCTGGTGGGGTAACCTGCTATCTGTCATCTCAACGATCTGAGGCGGCTTGTGGATGAGCGGAACCTTTTGGGCATTGCCGGGCTCCTGCGCAACTGGGAACGGCATAACGCTAATTTCTGGGGCGTCGGGCATCTCTGGGAGCCGACGCCGTTCCCCGTCGAGGAGCAGCCCTAAGGTCCAAGGCTCCCCCGCATCGCCTCCAGCGCATCCCCCGTCGTCCCCGTCGGCCTGAATTCCAACCCGACCGCCCCCGCATACCCTTGCCCTTCCAGCCAATCCAGCTTCTGCCGGAGCGGCAATTGCCCGCTG
>CAMLOA010000094.1 GCA_946481445.1 uncultured Devosia sp.
CTGATGATCGTTATTGGCTCGCAATCGCGCATGGGACTTTTCGCAACCTTGGCCGGTTCGGGTCTTGTGATCCTTGTAACCCTTGTTTCCATTCGTCGGCTCGGCCTGATCCTCTTGGTTGCCCCTTTCGCTGTGGGAACGCTCATTGGCCTTTTCTGGCTGCTGGGCGGTGGTCTTCTTGAGCGGATCGAGTGGCAGGGCTTTGGTTCGGATAGCCGCATCCTCCTTTACCAGCAGGTGATCGATCTCATCGCTTTGCGGCCCTGGACCGGATTTGGCGGCGGCAGTTTCGAAGTGGCCTTCCCACTGGCCCATCAGCTCCCGCTCACCCCTGACGTGACCTGGAACCTGGCCCACAACACCTATCTTGCCCTATGGTCCGAGCTCGGTCTTGTCGCCGGCTCCTTCCTAATTCTGGCGGTCGCCTCTGTCGCGTTCCGGTTGGTCAAGGGACTGATGACTGGCACTGGATCCTGGACGGCGCAGATCGCGGCTCTGGGCGTGATCGTCCAGGTCGCCATTCACTCAACCGTGGACTTCAGCCTCGAAATTCCCGCCAACACTCTGATGTTCGTCGCGATCATGGCGACCGGACTGGCCAGCACGATCGAGCCGGCCCCGCAGACCGGCAAACGATGATAAGGACCCTGATCGAGACCCTGTTTGGAGGCGGGCGGACGCTGAAGACAGCTTTGTCCCCGAGGCATCGCCGGATCGATGAGCTCCCCGCGGTGACCTATGCCATCGGTGACGTCCATGGCTGCCTCGATGAACTCCTGGCCCTTGAGTCAAAGATCAAGCAAGACAGTGCCGACATCGAGGGCAGAAAATTGCTGGTCATGCTGGGCGACTACGTCGACCGCGGTCCTCAATCTGCTGGGGTGATAGACCATTTGCTGGCCCGCCCGCCCCCGTCCTTCGAACGCATTTGCCTCATGGGCAATCACGAAATCATGGCCAATGCCTTTTTCGAGCGGCCAGAGCCCCGGTCGGACTGGCTGCAATTCGGTGGGGTCGAGACTTTGCAGTCCTATGGCCTGCCGCTCGATGCGCTGAGTGCTGCTTCAGCAAGCCGACGTCGGCAGACCGTGGACGCCTACTTGCCGCAGGAGCATCGGGCATTTCTGGGTTCGCTCGATTGGACGCTCAGCATGCCTGGCTGGCTCTTCGTGCATGCTGGCCTGCGTCCCGGCGTGCCGCTCGAACATCAACATCCCGACGATCTCTTCTGGATCAGGGAGGAGTTCTTCGATGGCTCTCCCCTGGACGGCATTCGTATCGTCCATGGCCATACGCCGGCAGCCGAAGCCGTTGTCACACCAAGCCGCATCTGCATCGATACTGGAGCATTTGCCACAGGACGCTTAACCGCGCTCAGAATAACGCCCGATGGCGCCATCGCTTTGCTGCAAGCGCCGTAAGGGCCGCCGCAGGGTCTCGGTTGTATGGTTTCCGCAGAGTAGACGGCAAAGCAATGCTGGCGACGTGAGCCGTCTGCATTCTCGTCGTCGGGCGCCCGACAATCCGGCCCATCAATCGATTGGGTCCTTAAATCCGGCTCGGCGATCGATCTGCGCTGGCCTCCCAGCCGCCGGTCATTCAGTCGGCGCTACCGGTCACGAATTCCCGCACCACGGTGAGCGCAATGATCTTGAGGTCAAGCCAGATCGAAAAATTCTGGATATATGCCAGATCGTGATCGATGCGCTCCCTCGCCTTGCTGGGATTGCGGGTTTCGCCACGCAGGCCGTTAACCTGCGCCCAGCCGGTAATGCCCGGCAGCATTTGGAGGCGCCGATCATAGTAAGGCACCAGCTCCCTATAGGGCCGGCCGGCCGCCATCATGCCCGGCACATGAGGCCGCGGGCCCACAAGCGACATTTCCCCTTTGAGGACATTGAGGAGCTGGGGCAACTCGTCGATGCTGGTGCGGCGAATGAAGCGCCCGATCGGCGTTACCCTGGGATCATTCTTGAGTGTTTGCGAAATCCCTGAGGCATCGCCCAGCGTCACCGCCATCGACCTGAACTTGAGGGCCTCGAACATTTTGCCATTGAGGCCTTCCCGCTTCTGCCTGAAGAACACCGGTCCAGGAGTGGTTGCCTTGATGACAAGGGCAACAAGGATGAGAAGGGGTGCAAGCAGCGCCAGTCCGATCATCGCACCCGCAATATCCAGGGCTCGTTTCGCCGACATATGCCGGGCCCGAATGGTAGCGCCCGCCCCTTCCTCGTCGTTCCACCGCACCGCCAGACCGGAATGGAAGGAGACCGGTCGGCTACGAACCGGTTCGTCCGTCGAAGCAACCTCGATCCGGCGGGCACCGGACGCAATACGTCCATGATCACGGATCAATTCAACGCTTGTTTCCGAACCCACCACACCACCCATACCGTCAGTCCCTCAAAGCCAGAATGGTTAACAAACTCTATACGCGTCGCTATACTTGCTCAAAAGCTCTCGCAGACCAATAGTCAAAATTCAACGGAGGCCGTCAGTAGTTAATTTCGCGGCGAAGCACGTCGAAGGAAAAACCGCATCGGCAAAGGCATGCCCAATCAGACCAAAACAATAGAAACTTTCACTCAAAAGTTGCACATACTGAGAAAAATTCGACTGAACCTAGGTGAGGCTATGCGCGCCACGCAAACCAGCTCTGAGCGCTTTTTTCGTTAGCCACCAAGCAGATCGGGCGCAGAAAACAAAGAGCGCGAACTTAAGTCCGCGCTCCGCTCAAATCATCCAATAGCTGGTACTATAACCCAATCAGACGGGGCTGGCCTGGGCGCCACCAACAGCGCCGGACTCTGGCAGCAATTCCTCAAACAGCGCTTCGATCGCATCGCCGCCACCAGCTGCTGCGACCTCGGCCCGCAGTTCGGTGAAGGATTGCAGGGCCACAGCCGGATCGACGCCGGCCGCCACCAGTGCGGCAGAATAGGCATTGATTGCGGTCTCGCAGGCTTCCACTGTCCCAGCAGGCGGTGTACAGGCCGTCAGGACAGCGTCATAGAGGGCCTCAAAGCCAGCAACGGGTGCCGCCGCGGCTTGATGGGCACCGAAGGACACCAGGGACAGAGTTCCGATCGTCATTATAGACGCCAGCTTGTTAAGCATCTCACTTCTCCAAAGTGGGGCCGCAGCGACTGTCTATGTCAGCCGTGCATCGAGGTCAAGTACAAGCTTTACCTGTTATTAGGCATTTATGCAAATTGGCCTAGTGGAGATGGTAAAGCTTGAGGTCGAGACGGGCAAACCCGTGCGGAGCAAGGCTTTTCGACCACAGGCCTTGTACTACGCGACATATGGAAATTACTGTTTATGCAAGTATTGAAGGGCAGGCATGCGTATCGTGCATGTCTGCCCGTTTGTTGCCAAAAGAGTGTTTGGAGGCACAGGCCTCTGGGCTCAACCGGCCGACCAATTGGTCGGATTGGCATTGGACATGGACCGGATCGTGTAGCCCGAAGCGCGGAGGGTTTTCACGGAATTGTTGAGGTTGTCGAGCACATAGTCGCCTTCGCTCGTGCGCACCACGAGAACGGCGTGCGGCTCACCGCGACGGGTATGGGTATAGGCAATCCGCAGCGAACCGGCCGAAACGCCGTTGCGGATCAGCATGCTCCTCTTGGTCAGGACATAGTCCTCGCAGTCGCCTTCTGCTGGATTGAGGTTCCAGACGTCAGCGGTATCGACCTTGGGACGGATTGACCGGTTGACGTGGACATTGACCTGCTTGAGGACGGCCATGAGATTTGGCGTCATCGCCACCTGCGCGCTGCCCCCGCCCCTGCACTCGTTGCGGTTCTGCGCGCAGAAGTACTGCATGGAGAGAGGGGTGATTGCCGCCACCTGGGTCCGGGGGACCAGTGCGCCGACTGTGGCAGTACCGGCGAAAGCCATCGCCCCGGCAACCGAACTGATTGTGAGAGCGAGAGCAATTCCCGCGACCTTCATGGAAAACTTGGTGTTCATTTGCGCCATCCCTGATGCGTTGATGGTCAGCAGATTGCGCGCGAAAGATTGTGCCCGCCTTTGCGAGATCGGTACAATTTTATTCAATTTCGAGCGGTTCCGGCCGCCCGGTTCCCTGCCAATACGGCCTCGGCCCCAACCCAACCTTTCCGGTAACGACTCGATTTGAGGCAAAGTGCGGACCGATTTTCTTCAAATGCGATCGATGATGGTTCGATAAGGGCCGTGCTGGCGAGCCGATGCCCACCGTGCTAGGCACGGGACCGGAACGTCAGCCCTCGCGAGGAATGGCCGCATGAGCAGAATATGCGTGATCAGCAACGAGACCAGCGCCGCTGAAAATGCCGCCGCCCGACTGCGCGCCAGATATGGCGACACCCCACTGGGCGAGGCCGACTTCGTGGTCGCATTGGGCGGGGATGGCCTCATGCTGCAAACGCTGCACCAGGTCATGGGGACCGACAAACCGGTTTACGGCATGAATTTCGGCTCGGTCGGCTTCATGATGAACAACTATGGCGAAGACGGCCTTCTGGATCGGCTTCTCGCCAGTCAGCGCACCCGCATCTATCCGCTCTCCATGGTGGTGCGCGACGCATCGGGCAACGAGCGAACGGCCCTTGCAATCAACGAAGTGTCCCTCTTCCGCTCGACCTACCAGGCGGCCAAGCTCAGGATCGAGGTGGACGGCGAAGTCCGGCTCGACGAGTTGATCTGCGATGGCGCCCTGCTCGCAACGCCGGCCGGCTCGACCGCCTACAATCTCTCCGCCCACGGCCCGATCCTGCCGATCGAGGCGCCCCTGCTGGCATTGACGCCGATATCGCCGTTCCGGCCACGTCGGTGGCGGGGGGCCATTCTTTCCAACCGGGCCGTGGTCAAGTTCGTCACCCTGGAAGGCAACAAGCGCCCAGTCAGTGCAGTGGCCGACAATGTTGAATTCCAGAACGTCCTCGAGGTGACCGTGAAGGAAGATCGAACACATGGCGTGACCCTGTTGTTCGATCCCGGCACGAGCTTGGAAGAGCGGGTTCTGAGCGAGCAGTTCCGGTTCTAATAGGAAAGCCTGAACAGGAGGGCTGATGCCCTGCCCGGCAAGTTGCCGTCATCACCTCACCCTGGTGCCGCGTCGGACCCGCTTGACTCCTACCCTAGGGTCCAGGCTCCGAGCCGATACCAAGATGCGGTGCCAGGCATGACCCGGATGAGGAACAGCGCGCCTTCGACAAGGGGGCCGCTGACGTGCGCCAACTTCCATTTCCGCACGTTCAACGTCGCCGCGGGTCCACGCCCCGCACTTCCGATACATGCAAGAACTGCATTCGCCCCATGCGAAATCAGCCTGTCCCTGCAAGAAAACCCGCCGCGTCCGGGCGTTTACGCCGCCGCCCACGTGGTAACCATCTGTCACGATTAACAAGTGGTGAGGTTTCCTACTTGCAGTTTTGCGTGTAGTTGATTTTCTCGTTTTTGGGACTTCGGTTCAGCAACCCGAATGCGCAATTGCCGCATCAAGGCGCGTTGAACGCATTACGATTGCGTGAGGATATTGCATGGGGTCGGTTAAGGTTGCTCTCATTACTGGTGTTACGGGCCAGGATGGCTCCTACCTGTCCGAGCTTCTGCTCGAAAAGGGCTATGAGGTGCACGGCATCAAGCGCCGTGCCTCGCTTCTGAACACCCAGCGTGTCGACCACATCTACGAAGATCCGCACACCAAGAATGGCCGCTTCAAGCTCCACTACGGCGATCTTTCCGATACCTCGAACCTGACGCGCATCCTGCGCGATATCGAGCCGGACGAAGTCTATAACCTCGGCGCCCAGTCGCACGTGGCCGTCAGCTTCGAGGCGCCCGAATATACCGCCGACGTCGACGCCATCGGCACGCTGCGCCTGCTCGAGGCCATCCGGTTCCTCGGTCTTGAGAAAAAGACCCGCTTCTACCAGGCCTCGACCTCTGAGCTGTATGGCCTCGTCCAGGAGACCCCGCAGCGCGAAACCACGCCCTTCTATCCGCGCTCGCCCTATGCCGTGGCCAAGATGTACGCCTATTGGATCACGGTGAACTACCGCGAAGCCTATGGAATCTATGCCTGCAACGGCATCCTCTTCAACCACGAGTCCCCGCGCCGCGGCGAAACCTTCGTGACGCGCAAGATCACCCGCGGTCTCTCCAATATCGCGATGGGGCTCGAGCCCTGCCTCTATATGGGCAATATCGATGCCCTACGCGACTGGGGCCACGCCAAGGATTATGTCCGCATGCAGTGGATGATGCTGCAGCAGGACGAACCCGAAGACTTCGTCATCGCCACGGGTGTGCAGTACTCCGTACGGGAATTCATCCAATGGACCGCAAAGGAGCTCGGCATCACCCTGGAGTTCTCTGGGTCCGGCGTCAACGAGGTCGCAACCGTGGCCGCCATAGAGGGCGACATGGCCCCTGCCCTCAAGCCCGGCGATGTCATCGTCAAGATCGATCCGCGCTATTTCCGCCCCGCCGAAGTCGAAACCCTGCTTGGGGACCCGAGCAAGGCCAAACAGAAGCTTGGCTGGACACCTGAAATCACCGCCCAGGAAATGTGCGCCGAAATGGTACGCGAGGACCACAAGGCTGCGCGCCGCCATGCCCTGCTTAAGCAGCACGGCCTTGATCTGCCCGTGAGCGTCGAGTAGTGCGATGACGTTCGATCTGACCAACAAACGGGTCTATGTTGCCGGACATCGCGGCATGGTTGGCAGCGCCGTGGTGCGCCGGCTCGCCACCGAAGGCTGCGAAGTGATCACCGCAAACCGCGATCTCGTTGACCTCAAGCGCCAGGTAGAGGTCGAGGCCTTCATGCGCGACGCCAAGCCGGATGCCATCGTCATGGCGGCGGCCAAGGTCGGCGGCATTCTGGCCAATGACACCTATCCGGCAGACTTCCTCTACGACAACCTCATCATCGAAGCCCATATCACCCAGGCGGCCTTCGAGAACGGCGTCAGCAAGATGCTGTTCCTGGGATCGAGCTGCATCTATCCCAAGA
>CAMLOA010000095.1 GCA_946481445.1 uncultured Devosia sp.
GAGCAGCACGCTGAACGATTCGATCCGCACCCGCGTCACTCACCGGATGCGTACGTTGCGCGGCATCGCCCTGGGCAGGCGGGCATGGCTATTTGTAGCTGCTTGAGATCATCGGCGGCCGTGCTCGCTTTCATCGCCGAATCCTGCTCGAAATCGGTGAGAACGGGACGGGGTTTGTGCTCAGATTAACTGCGACTGTGCTCACAGTCGGTGCGACATGCTCGCAATCATCCGGTCTTGCTCACATTGCGTGAGACGATGGCCCAGTTGTTAGAGCGGCAGCCCGGCCGCCTGCATCTGTTGCGTCAGTTCCTGCGCTCTGGCTCCCCCCAGTTCACCACGGAGAAACTGGCGGATCTCCGCCGGCTTGACGCTGAACTGGTCGGCCAGGGAGCGCACGCTGTAGCCGTGACGGGTCAGCCGTGGTTCCAGGTCGTCGAGCTGACGCGACAGGATACTTTCCACCACCTGGACTGTGACCGGCCGGTCTCCGATCCGGAACGCTTCCTCGAACGCAAGGGTCAGGTGCTGCTCGATCTGGAGCGGGGTCTTCAGGCGGCTGGCCAGCAACTCCACAGCCGCCGTCTCGATCAGCTCGCCGATGTCGATGCCCTCGCCGGCACAGCGTGCGAGAAGCCAGCGGATGTAAGCGAGCTGGTTGCCCGCCATGCCGTCGAACTCGAACACCACCGAGCGGTAGCCGATCTCCTCCATGGTCGGACGCCGGAGGTCGTTCCGGAGCTTGGGGTGCCCCACCAGCACGACGGAGAGCATACCGCCGCCATCGGCCACCACCTCCATCAGCCGCTTCAGGCCGATCAGCGTCTTGCCGTGCAGGTCGTGCGCCTCGTCCACGAACAAGGCCACCGGCTTGAGGCCGCGACGCACGAGTTGCTGCAACTCGCGCTCCCGCTTCTCGCCCAGGGTCGGGATCTTCGGATCCTTGTCCGGCGAGAGGTCGTGGAACAGCGCGGTGATGAGGGTCGGGATGGTGGTGCGGTCCTTGTCCACCGACAGGCTTTTCGACACCGTGACGCGCCCCTCGCGGGTCAGCTCGTCCTGGATGCGGCGAAGCAGCACCGTTTTGCCGCTGCCGACGACGCCGGCGACCGCCACCAGGCGGCCGGCCAGGATGGACGCCTTCACATCCTTGATGAGCTGGCGGTGATGGTCGGTCTCGTAATACCCGGCCATCAGCAGGTCCCGCTCCAGCCTGAAATGCTCCATGACCTCCGTCAGCATGCCCCGCCCCCTCCCGTCCGCTGCCTGAAGTACGCCCGCACCCTCGTCAGCACCTCGTCCTTGGCCAGGGTCTCCCGCACTAGCGTGTCGATCCAGGCCCGGTCCTCGGCCGGCAGCTTCGCCAACGCCAAGCCGATCTCGCCGGCGATCGCGCGCTTGGCCGCGATGATGTCGGAAAAGGCCAGGGTGCGGTAGGGGTCCGGGTCGGCGAACGCCACCTTGGCGGCCGGTGCCGTAACAGGCGGTGGCAGGGGCGAGGTGCCGCCGTCCAGGGCCGCGCGCGGCAGGCCGATGCGCTCCGCCAGTTCGGCCACCCGGTCGGCGCGCTCCTCGGACTTGGTCTTCTGATGCTTGCGGTACTTGTGAAGCGGGATGGGACCGCCGACCGGGCCGTAGGGGCCATACCGCCGGTCACCATGCTCGACGTAGAGTTCCTGGTCGAACAGCCCCCACCAGAGCACCACGTCCTCGCCGGCCAGGTCCGGATCGACCTCGTAGGCCACGCCATCCACGGTGATACGGGTGTCGATGCCGACCTTACGCCGTTCCGGCTCCCGCGCGAAAGCACAGAACCGGTCCCAGGCACACATCTCGCGATAGCCCTTCTCCGGCAGGTGCCGCACCCAGTCCTCGATGCGGCTGTGCGGCTCGGAGCGGTGATCCTGGGCGTTGTAGCGGACGAGAAAGCGGCGCAGCCACAGGTTCGCTTCCGCCTCGTCCTGCGGCTCGTGGAAATGGTAGAGCGTCTCATGGACGTCCTTGACGGTACGGAACGGCCGCTCGACCTTGCCCTTCGACCGGGCGGTGGTGCGCCGGCCGTCGCTCCCCGCCGGCAGGTGAGACATGACCTTGACGCCCAGGCAGGCCATAACGTTCTGGAACACGCGCGAGCGGGTGACCGGGCCATTGTCCATGTAGATCGCCTCGGGGATGCCCTGGAACGGCATGTCCTCCTCGGGCTTGGCCGCCATGGCGTTGTAGAGAAAGCGCAGAGCCGATTCCGCGTCCTCTCCGTAGACACACCGGTATTCCTGGTAAACGACGCCGCTGCGGTCGTCAGCGATGCTGAACAGCATCAGGGTCGGCGCTCCGCGGCCGGGTTCGATCCAGAGCGGCTGCTTGACGTGCTTCAGGTCCGACGGGCTCATGTCGAACTGCCACAACTCGTTCGACCGTCGCGCCTGGAAGCGGACCGCCGCCGGCGCGCGGGTCAGGCGCTCATGGTCGTAACCCCAGGCCCTGAGATATCGGTCCGCCGTCGGCCGGGTGAGCGATCCAGACGGAAGCTTCACCAGCCCGTCAGGCGTTTCCACGCCATGCTCCTCCATCAGTTCGATGGCTCGCGCGGTGGACAGATGCCGGCCCTTCTTGTTGGTGGTCCGCAGCTTCAGAGCGGCGATGATCTCGCAGTACCGCTCCATTTCGGCCAAATCGAGCTTGCGAGGCTTTCCCCGGTCGGCCCGACGAACCCCTTTCGGCCGCCACTGCCGTTGCAGGGCGCGGTAAACCGTGGCTCGGGACACCCCATAAAGCTCGGCGGCGGATCGCAGGATCTCCAGACGATCCGGATGGCGGGGCGGCAAGGCGTCCAGCCGGCGGCGCAGGTTCACCAGTGCTTCTGGCGGAACCTGCCGCCGGCCCTCAGACATCGCCGGCTGCCAACGCGCGGTAGACTGAAGCCCGTCCGATTCCGAGGCGTTCGGCAATAGCCGTGGCTCCAAGCCGTTCCTGCTCCTTCAGGCGACGGACCTCCGCCGGATCGATGGACCGTTTACGGCCCTTGTAGACGCCTTTCGCCTTGGCCTGGGCGATGCCTTCCATCTGCCGTTCACGCCTGAGGTTTGTTTCGAATTCCGCGAACACGCCCAGCATGTCGAGGAAGGCTTTGCCGGCCGCCGTGGCCGTGTCGATCGGCTGCTCCGTCACCTTCAGCACCGCACCCTTCAAGCGCAGTTCATGCACGATGTCCTGGAGATCCTTGATCGAGCGCGCCAAGCGGTCGATGCGGGTGACCATCAGCGTGTCCCCCGGGTGCAGGAAGTTCAGCAGCAGCGATAACTCTGACCGGCCGGCACGCGTGGCGCCGCTCGCCTTCTCCGAACGCACCACGTCGCAGCCGGCCCGATGCAGCGCCTGCTCCTGGATCGCGACGTCCTGGTCAATGGTCGAGGCCCGAGCGTAGCCGTAAATCGCCATGTCCGTCTCACATGCATCTGGACCTGCTGACGATAGCGTCTCCGAATATCGAAATCCACCCTAATGAGACGTGATGAGTGTCTCAGTTGGACGGACCAATGGGGTATACCCCGCTGAGACACGGGGCCGACCGCCCTCCAGAACCTTGTGTCACGGAATGTGAGCACAAATGAGGCCCAGTAGGGTGGTGCGGCGTTCATGTTGACACGATCAAATCACCATGAAGAGAGCGAATTTCCATATATGTAATTATATTACTCACTTAAAGAAAGATTAATCTAATGTGAAAATCAATTTTTTCGACATATATATGCTGTAGCCTATTTCAAAAATTGAAATAGGCTACAGCATATATATGTCTGCATGAGACTGAAAAGTGGAGATAAAATGGCAAAGATCAACGTAACCTGTTGGAAAGGACCGGATCCGGCCACAGATTGCCGCACCTTCTCGCTTGAGGCCGACATGGTGCTGCGAGACGTCCGAGGGAGTCTGACGCGGGAAGGGTTCATGTCTCCAGACACCGACGCGTATGTTCATCGCTTCGTCGATAGGGAAACGGAGAGCGAGGAGGGCGGCAACCCGATCATCAACCCGGACGATGCGGTCCTCAGCCTCGGTTCTGAGAAATTTTTTCCGTTGGGAAAGGTGCTGCGCACCGGCAACCGCCTGATCATCACCAACACCAAACGCAAGGTCCCCGACATCATGGGGATTCGCTCCGATTGGTTGTTTTCGCGCAACCGCAATCTGGGCGTTCAGGTGTGGCTGAATAACGGCGATCCCGAGGCTCGCGCCATCAACGAGCGGATCCAGGCCCGCAATCCGCTGATGTTCGCGGAATGCAAACGCACCGACGGGAAGGTCTTTCCCTACCAGCGCATCTGCGTGGTGATCAACCAGAGCGTGGTCGGCCTCACTCTCAGTTCTTGGGGCGGGGCCGGTTACGAGATGCAGATCGAATCCTATGGCACATCCTCCGAATGGATTTGCGATGGTGGGCTGTATATTCCCAGGTCGGAACCCGGTCGCTCGGCATGCGGGCTGTCACGTTACGCCTCTCAGGCCAAGACGATTCAGATCCGCAGCGCCGCAGACACCCAGATCTCTGGCTCCGATGCCGTCACTAATTTCCAACGTGTGACGGTTCGGACTCGCCGCATGACCGCGTGGAAGGCCGACGGCGGCAAAAGTTATCGCAACAACGATCCCGTTCCGCCATCGCTGCCGGCTTTCGGGAGCCAGAGCCGCGCCTTGGGCGAGACGTTGGCCGGTCGGGAAAAGGGGCTGGCCAATGCGGGGCGGGCGGCGAACATCGGCGTGATCCCCGGCGGCAGCATCATTCCCGGCGGGCCGACTCTGGGGCCGCCCTCGTCGCAGCAATTCGGCAGCATTTACGACGTCGAGTGCGACAGGGATTGGTCAAATCCCATTGGCGAGGTCGAGATCTTCTTCTTCGTCTTCAAAACGCTTGAGGCGGCCAAGGTGGTGATCGACGGCTACAACGGTTTCGATCCTGATCAATGGGCAAACGGCTGACCGCGATCCCCAAACTCTTACGAAGGAAACATCCATGAGCGAAACGATGAGGCTGATCCGCGTCAAGCGGACCAGCGGCGATGTCCAGGCCGTCCGCCTGGATACGGCGCAAGTCCTGTCGATCGTGCGCAATCTGCTGACGGAACGCAAGATCATGAAGGCGGCCGATGCCTTCCTCTACAAAAACGCAACCGTTGACAATGCAGACGAGGCAACAATAAATCTGAAAGAGATTTTAGACGATGATGTTCTACAGATCGGCAATGCCGGAGAAGTGGCGCCGCCCGGCACCGGCAACGGCTACGACCAATATCTCCAACTCAGCAATGACGAGAAGCGGGCCATCCTCAACAATGTTCAAGTCTTTCGGGGCATAACCTTCGACAAGAACAATTGGGCCGCCACCGCCGACGCCTTCACCTTCAAGCCGGGATACCTGCCGTCGCCGACCGTCCCCGTCGATTCCGTGAAGACCGAGGAATATTGCTTTAGCGAGGTCGTCCGCCAGTTCAAACAGCAGACATCAGCTTTCGCCAAGATGGAGATTTCCACTCCCTTCGTCTCGGCGGAGGCGGAGTACAAGTGGGAGAAAGCCCACCAGACCACATCGAAGGACGTTACGGAGTACTTGATCACCCGTCAGTTGGTGAACAAGGTGCATCTGACGATGGATCCCGACAAGTTGGAGCCGTCCATATCGTTCCTCCAGGCCGTCCGCAACGCGGTGCGCCGGGGAATGGTCCTCGACAGCTACCATGATCTCGTCAAGGTTCTTAATACCTACGGCTACTATTTGGCCGAGGAGTTCATGATGGGTGGCATCATTATGGGCAGCGAAAGCACCACCATTAAGGAATTCAGCCAAGCTGACAGCGAGAAGCATGAATTCAATGTTGCCTTCAGCGCCAAGTACAAGATGTTCGGAGGTGGAGGCTCCGGTGGTGGGTCAAGCGGCTCCGAGAACACCATCGATCAAAATAATAAATATAGGAATATGACGCTGAGGGTTATCGGCGGAATCCCTGGAACGGACAATTATAACGATTGGGCAAAGACCCTGCATAAGGCCAACACTTGGCGCATTACGGACGTCACCAAGTTCCGGCCCACCCTGATCCTGCTGCACGAGCATGATGGCACCACTCTGACCACCGCCATGCGAGTGATCGCTGACTTCCACAAGACACCGAGCGTCGCCAACCTAGTGCCGCCACAGTTGGACATGACGGCCTATCATCGCCGCCTTCAGGCGCTGACCGCCATTGATTGGGATCCTGATTACCAGTGAGTTTCAGCCAATCCAATTTTGAGGTAGGTTCAGCCCCTCCAGAGGAGAGCGCGATAGGTGTTATACCGGCAGGCCAATGAATTGACCTGCCGTATTGCGTTCAAACGCCACGCAGGCTTTACCGCGCCCATGTGGGCGCGCCACCGCCGTCGCGGCGGCCAGCGAACACTTGATAAGGTCAGTTCAAGCGTTCGCTGGTATCACGCAATGTGAGCAAGACCGGATGATTGCGAGCATGTCGCACCGACTGTGAGCACAGTCGCAGTTAATCTGAGCACAAACCCCGTCCCGTTCTCACCGATTTCGAGCAGGATTCGGCGATGAAAGCGAGCACGGCCGCCGATGATCTCAAGCAGCTACAGCTATTCTGCGGCTCGGACCGAGGCGGGCAGCGCGCTGCCGCCATGTACAGCCTGATCGTGAGCGCCAAGATGAACGATATCGATCCGCAGGCCTGGTTGGCTGATGTGCTGGCGCGCATCAACGATTTACCGCAAAGCCGGCTCGACGAACTGCTGCCTTGGGAATGGAAGCGTCTGCATCAGACGACCGCTGCGGCTTGAGCCCCCATGGCTAGGACCCGCACCCTCAGGACAGCGCCCTGACCGGCCCCGCCAAGCAGCCGCGTCACTCACCGGATGGATACGGTGCGCCTGACCCGCGGCGCCGTAATGGGTAAGCATCCGCTGAGTGCCGCGGTCAGTCAGCTTTTGTCTGCTCGCGGATTGCC
>CAMLOA010000096.1 GCA_946481445.1 uncultured Devosia sp.
CGATCCCATCCCGAACTCGACCGTCAAATTCCTCTGCGCCAATGGTACTAAGTCTCAAGGCTTGGGAGAGTAGGTCGCTGCAAGGTCTGCCAAAAACATACGGTTCTCAACGATGTCGAAACGAAATCAGCAAACCCCTCACCGGAAACGGTGAGGGGTTTTGCGTTTTCTCGTGCGTGTTCCTGGCAGCGAGAGGGTCCGATGACATCGACGCCGTTCGACTCCGATTGTAGTTCCTGCTTCGGCCTTTGCTGCGTGGCCCTGTCCTTCGACCGGTCCAGCCAGTTCGGCCATGACAAGCCGGCCGGGCAGCCGTGCCATCATCTTGATGGCCAGTTCCGCTGCGCCATCCATGCCCGCCGCGAGGCGCTTGGCTATGATGGCTGCGAGGCCTTCGAGTGCCTGGGGGCGGGCCAGCGCGCCAGCGCCCTCCATGGCGGCGGCCCATGGCGCACCGATCCGGCTGCCGCTCGCCAGATGCATGCCGACTTTTCCGTCCTGCTCCGCCTGCAGGAAATGCGCCAGGCGCTGGAAACGGCGGAAACGCTTGCCCTGGACGAGGCGCTGGATGCGGAACGACGCGCGCTTCTGGCACGCATTGCCGACCGGGCCGATTCGCAGCAGGCCGGGCTGCGTCGCGACGCAGATGTGCTGCTGGCGGCGGCCAATGGCTTCCTTCGACGGCTCCGGCCGGTTGTGGCGCGGGCGGTTTGAGCCATGGCAGGCGCCGATGGGGAAACAATCTGGCCGTGGCGGGGTTGACCGGATGCGCCGCAACGGCAAGCCTAGCACCTTCTTTCGTCAAGCTGTTCTGGACATTATGAATTTCGTTCGCCTCCTGGTCGTCGCCCTGCTGTTGGTCCTGCCGGTTCAGGCCCAGGACGCTGTTCCGGTACAAGCGGGGTCGGGCTCGGACGCGGCGGTCGAAGATCTTGTGCGCATTCTCGAGGACGATGCGGCGCGGGCCGCATTGATCGAGCGCCTGCGCCAGGCCGCGCCCGTCTCCGGCGAGGCCACTGCGCCGGCGCCCGAGGCCGTACCGGATCTGTCGATCGTGCGGCGGGTCGCCGAATATACCAAAAGCGTTGCCGAGGGGGCGTCGGCCAGCCTCAACGGGCTGGCGGGGGCGTGGACCAACCTGCAGCGCGGCTGGGGGGCGGCCCTGTCGGCCGACTACAGCGCCATGCGGGACCTTCTGGTCAATCTGGCGCTGGTTGGGGCCGGGCTTTTCTCCAGCTTCTGGGTGTTGCGAGCCGCGGTGTTCTGGATCGACACCCATCTGGCGCGGCGGCTGGGCGGGGGCACCTGGCTGCGGCGTGGGGTGGCGGCGTTCTTTTCCACTCTCGTCGACCTGGCGGCGGTGCTGCTCGCCTGGGGGCTGGGCTATATCATCGCCCTGTCGCTTGTGGGCAATAGCGGCCAGATGGGCATCAACCAGTCGCTGCTGCTCAATGCCTTCCTGGTCGTCGAGGTCATCAAGCTCATAATTCGCAGCCTGCTGTCGCCACGGTTCGAACCGATGCGACTGGTGCCGGTGAGCGACGAGGATGCGCTCTACTGGCGCTTCTGGCTGGCCCGCGTGGTTTCCCTGGTCGGCTACACGTTCCTGTTTCTCGCCCCCTTCATTGGCAGCGTCGTCTCGCGCTCCGCCGCCGCGTCCCTGCAGGTGCTGGTCATGGCCACCGCGGTCACCGTCGGCATCGTCGTGGTGCTGCAGAACAAGGACGACGTGCGGGACTGGCTCAACGAACTGGCCGAACGCCGCCTGACGCCGGGCCTGCGGCAGGTGGTCAGGGTCGGCGCCGGGCTCTGGCACGTGCTGGCCATTATCTACCTGGTCGCGCTGCTGCTGGTCTGGTTCACCAATCCGGATCGGGCCCTGCCCTTCATGCTGGGCGCCACGGGGCAGTCTCTGGTGGCCATCGTTATCGGCTCGGTGGTGACGGTGTTCATCTCCCGCTTCGTCAATGCGAGCCTGGAACTGCCGGCAGAGGTCAAGCAGCGCCTGCCCCTGCTGGAGGCGCGGTTGCGCGCCTTCGTCCCCAAGGTCATGGCGGCCGTGCGCTGGATCGTGATCGTCGGTGTGCTCGCCGTCATCGTCCAGGCCTGGAGCGTGTTCGACGTGGCCGAATGGATCGGCAGCGATGCCGGGCTGCAGGCGGTCGGCGCGGTGGCGGCGGCCGGCTTCATCATCCTGGCCTGCATCGTGCTGCATGTGGTGGTGGCCAGCTGGGTCGAGTACCGGCTCAATCCCAGCTACAGCCGGACCGCGACGCCGCGCGAGAAGACGCTGCTCAAGCTGTTCAAGAATGCCTTCACGGTGGCTCTGGTCGTGTTCGGCCTCATGCTGGCGCTGGCGCAGATCGGGGTGAATATCGCTCCGCTGCTGGCCGGTGCGGGCGTGGTGGGCCTCGCCATCGGCTTCGGCGCCCAGAAACTGGTACAGGACATCATCACCGGCATCTTCATCCAGTTCGAAAACGTGATGAACGAGGGCGACGTTGTGGCCGTCGGCGACAAGTCGGGCGTGGTCGAAAAGCTCACCATCCGCTCGGTGACCATCCGCGACCTGGGCGGCACGGTGCATCTGATCCCGTTCTCCTCGGTCGACCAGGTTTCCAACATGGTTCGCGGCTTCTCCTTCCACGTCGCCGAGTTCGGCGTCGCCTATGACAGCGATATCGCCGAGGTGAAGCAGGCGCTGCGCGATGCCTTTGCCCGTCTGATGGAGACCGAGCACAAGGATGACATCCTGGACGACCTGGACATGCAGGGGGTCATCGCCTTCCGCGATTCCTCCATCACCGTCCGGGCGCGGATCAAGACGCTTCCCGGCAAACACTGGGCGACGGGCCGGACCTATAGCGAGATCGTCAAGACGGTCTTTGCCGAGCGCGGCATCGAGATTCCCTACCCCCATGTCACCTATGTGTCGCCCGAGAGTGGCCGCCGCAACAAGGCCATCCCTCCCGATCGGGTGTCCCGGGCACCAGATGCGGAGGACTCGGGCGAATAGGCCACGGCCCCTGGCGCTGACCTGATCGTGATCGCGGGCGGGCTTTGCCTTAAGCCCATCTTAATTGGGTGGGTTAATACTCTGATACGCGCGCCCGTTGCGGCACAGCCGGCGCGTCGTGACTTTGGTTCATTGCGTATCACGAGGCCCACCATGATGCTCCTTTCGGGCAGGATGATCCGTCGCCTGCGTACCGCACTCGCCCTGGCCGGCGCGCTTGGGCTCGGGATGGCGACCCCCGCATTCGCCAACAGCGCCGATTTCGTCCGCAGCCTGTGGCCGCAGGCAGAGGCGCGCGGCGTGTCGCGCTCGGCCTTCGAGGCGGCCTTCGCCAACTACAGCTACATCCCCAAGGTCATGGAGCTGACGGGCAAGCAGCCCGAATTCAGCCAGACCGTGCAGCAGTATATCGACAAGCGGGTCACGGCGGCCCAGGCCAGCAAGGGGCAGGCCATGCGCGGCGAGTGGGCGCAGACCCTGGCCGGGGCGCAGCAGCGCTGGGGCGTCCAGCCCGAGATCGTGCTGGCCATCTGGGGCATGGAAACCAATTTCGGTGGCTTCATGGGTGGCGAGAACACCATCCACGCTTTGGCCACGCTGACCGAAGGCGGCTATCGCGCCGACTTCTTCCGCGATGAACTGCTAACCGCCCTGCGCATCGTGTCGGACGGACATGTGAGCCCCAGCAACATGGTTGGCTCCTGGGCGGGGGCCATGGGGCATACCCAGTTCATGCCATCCAGCTTCATGCGCTATGCCGTCGACTACAATGGCGATGGGCGCAAGGACATCTGGAACTCGGTGCAGGATGCGCTGGGCTCGACGGCCAACTATCTCAACAATTTCGGCTGGCGCCCGGGCGAAACCTGGGGCTATGAGGTCCGCCTGCCCAATGGCTTCGATTTTGCCGCGGCGCGGCAAATCGAGCGGGCGCCGCTCAGCCAGTGGCAGGCCATGGGGATCCAGCGCGTTTCGGGCAAGCCGTTTCCGCGTCCCGCAGATGTCGGCCGGCTCTACATGCCCGCCGGCGCCGGCGGTCCCACATTCCTGCTGCTGCCCAACTTCGATGTGATCAAGCGCTACAACAATTCGGACAGCTACGCCCTGGCGGTGGGTCACCTGGCCGATCGCATCATCGGCGGGGGTAGCTTTGCCACGCCGTGGCCCGCGGGGGACTATGCGCTCAGCAAGGCGCAACGCGCCGAAGTCCAGGTGCTGCTGGCAAGGGCCGGTTTCGATGTCGGTTCGCCCGATGGCGTGATCGGACCCCGGACGCGCGCCGCGGTGATCGCCTGGCAGCAGCGCATGGGCATTCCCGCGGACGGACATGTGTCGGGAAGGCTGTTCGACGCGCTCAAGCTTTAACAGTCTGTTAGCAAATTCGGCTGAAAATTATCCCGCTTAAGTAGAGGGCAGGCCGGTCTCCATGGTTCGAGGCGCCTGCCCTCGCCCATTCCGGCGCCACATTCTGCCCGGCTTTTGACGCTAGCAGCGATCAACTTATCCCTATCAACCGGCCCATCCGCTCGATGCTTCCTGCCTTGCCGCACCGCTTCCTTCTCGTCCTCACAATCGTGGCCGCAGCCATCGCATCCCTGCCGGCGCATGCGATTTCGGTGATGGATCCGTTCAATCTGCCGGCAGCCATGGATGGCGGCACCGCCAAGGTCGGGGACGGCATCGCCTATGCCGACGGCCAGCGGCACAAGCTGGACGTCTATGCCCCCGAACAGCGCGGCGAGGCGGCGCCGGTGGTCTATTTCATCTATGGCGGCGGCTGGAACCGCGGCGAGCGCAGCGACTATCAGTTTGTCGGCCGGGCGCTGGCGTCGCGCGGCTTCGTGACCGTCATTGCCGATTACCGCCTCGTGCCGGAGGTGACCTATCCCGGCTTCCTCGAGGACAATGCCAATGCCCTGCGCTGGGTGCAGGACAATATCGCCAGCTATGGGGGCGATCCGGACCGGCTGTTCCTGGCCGGCCATTCGGCCGGGGCCTATAATGCCGTGATGCTGGCGCTCGATCCGAGCTTCCTGCGCGACTATGGCGTGACGCTGCAGATCCGCGGCGTGGCGGCCCTGTCGGGTCCGTACGATTTCTATCCGTTCGAATATGGCGAAGTGCAGAGCGCCTTTGGTTCGGCGCCCAACCCCGAGGGCACGCAGCCCATCAACCTGGTGACGGCCGAAACCCCGCCCATGTACCTGGCGACCGGCACGACCGACCCGATCGTGCGCATGCAGAACACCGAGCGCTTCGCCCAGCGCCTCAAGGATAGCGGCGTCTGGGTGACGACCCGCTATTACGAGGGATTCGGGCATATGGAACCGGTGATCGCCATGGGCTCCCTGTGGCGCTGGCGCATGCCGGTGCTCGACGACATGGTGGCCTTTTTCCAGATGTTCGGCGCCTTCCCCAGCGGCGTGCCCTATGTGGCCGTGGTGCCGGAGCCCGCCGAAGAACTGCCCGAGGCCATCGCGCCGATGGAGCAGATCGTCGACCAGCTCAATGCCATGTTCCAGCCGATCGAGAACTGACCCCTGCCGGGAATCGCGCTAGCATCCCGGCATGACCGATCACCTGAGACTTGCCGGCGCGGACCACGCCGTTCAGCGCGACGCCCTCGAGGCGATCATCCGGAGCCTGCCGCATCTGATGGCCGTGCTGCACGGGTTGCGGGACATGGCCTTGCCGGACCATCTGCTGGTGGCGGGCGCCATCTACAACGAGGTCTGGAACCACCTGACCGGCCGCGCAGTCCTGACCGGGGTCAACGATATCGATGTCTGCTATTTCGACGCCGCCGATATCGGCTGGGATGCCGAGGACCGGGTGATCAGGGCCGTGGAGACGCGCTTTGCCGGCCTGCCGGTGCCGGTGCAGGTGCGCAACCAGGCGCGGGTGCATGTCTGGTTCGAGGCCAAGTTCGGCAGCCCGTTCACGCCACTGACCTCGTCGGCACAAATGCTGGAGCGCTATGCTTCAAAGACTCATGCCGTCGGTGCGCGGCTGCGCGCGGATGGCAGCATGGACATCGTCTCGCCCTTCGGGCTGGACGACCTGTTCAGCTTCCGCATGGTGCCCAATCCGGTGCTGAACAACCGGAAGGCGCATACGGAAAAAGGCGCGCGGGCCAAGGCCACCTGGCCGGAATTGACACTGGTGCCCTGGCCGGACTGAGCGCTATTGCCCGTTGGGCATGATGGGATCGTGTTCCACCGATTCCGCCGAGCGGCGGGCGGGGCCGTGAAAGACCGCCTCGACATTGTTGCCGTCCGGATCGATCACGAAACAGGCATAGTAACCGGGATGGTAGTGCCGCTCGCCCGGCCGGCCATTGTCGGTGCCGCCTGCGGCCAGAGCGGCCTTGTGAAAGGCTTCCACCATCGTGCGGTCACGAGCCTGGAAAGCCAGGTGGAGATGGGTGGGGGTGGTGCGGGCATCGGCGGCGTCGATGAACAATTCGTCGGCCTGCATCCAGCCCTCGCCAGCCGCCGTCACGGGGATGCCCAGGACCTTGAGGATCGCTTCGTAGAAATAGCGCGTGGTGACGAAGTTGCGCGCGCGAAGATGCACGTGGTCGATCAGGCGGCCGGTGTGAAACTTCATCGGGAGACCCTTCCACTCTGTCCGGAAAACGAAACCGCCCGGAACATGTTCCGGGCGGTGATCAGGATCGTCTGCCTGTTGCTACTCGGCCTGGTCGGCGGAGGCCGAGTTGAGCTGGCCGTATTTTTCAACGCCAATCTTGTCGAGCAGGTCGAGCTGGGTCTCGAGGAAGTCGATATGGCCTTCCTCGTCGGTCAGCAGTTCCTCGAACAGGTTCTTGGACACGTAGTCGCCCAGCTGCTCGCACAGTTCGCGGCTGGCCTTGTAGGCGGCACGGGCATCGTATTCGCCGGCCAGATCGGCCTCGAGCACTTCCTTGATGGTCTGGCCGATTCGCAGCGGAGCCACGCGCTGCAGA
>CAMLOA010000097.1 GCA_946481445.1 uncultured Devosia sp.
ATCAGCAGGCAGCTTCCCTCGATCATGGCTCAGACTCCGTAATTTCCTGATGCAGGCGTCGTGTCTTGCGCCTGGGGTGCTAGACGGCGTTGGACGCGCTTTGCTGGTCCTGGTGCATGGTGTGGATCAGCGAACGCCAATCCGGTGGGCGGTAGCCGGTGCTTGCCCGGAACCGTTCGGAATTGAGCGAACGGTCGATGACGACGGCATCGGATGGCACGATCTCGATCGCCTTGCCATAAGCCTGCGCAACCATCTGGAGCAGCGAGTACTTGTCGATGGCTTCTGCCGACACGTGATAGAGACCCCGCAGACCGGGATTGGGCAGCACGTGGTCGCGGATGATGCGGGCCAACTCGATTGTCGGCACGCCCGAGAAGATGGCCTTGTTGAAGCCCTTGGTACTGCCTTGCTGGGAAAGAAACCAGTCGACCAGACTGCGGGCACCATTCAGTTCGTGCCCGATGATGGACGTGCGCAGGGTGATCGCGTTGGCATAGTCGACCTCGCCCAGGAGCTTGCTCCGCCCGTAGAGGTCGGTCGCGTCCGGAAGATCGCTTTCGAGGTAGTTCCCGCGACTGCCGCTGAAGACGCAGTCCGTGCTGATCTGGATGAGACGGGCTCCCGCAATGCCAGCCAGCCGTGCCAGGCGGTGGGGCAGGATGGCGTTCAGCGGAATGGCCACGAGCGGATCGTCTGCCGCAGCGAGCTGCTTGACCACACCGACGCAGTTGATCACCACATCCGGCTTGGCGGTGGCCAAGGCCTCGGCCAGTGAATCGGGGTTCTCGGCTTCGATGCCGCCGATCATGGTGGCGGCGCTTGCACCCGGTATCGGCTGGGGCCGCACCGACCGCGTCGTGCCATAGGCGCGGTATCCCGGCGATTGCGCAAACAGGCGCAACACCGCGTTGCCCAGCATGCCGGTGGCGCCGAGCACCAGGATCGTCTTCTGGTCGGTGGTCACAGGTGGCTCCCCTTCTTTGGCCGGGTTATCGCATGGCCCGGATCGTGTCCACCACCCGCGCCATCGCATCCTGGCTCAGGTGTGAACTGGAGGGCAGGCAAATGCCACGGTCGAAGAGGTCTCCCGCGACGGAGGAATTGCCGTGATTGAAGGAAGGCGCCGAGGCAAATACGGGCTGCAAATGCATCGGCTTCCAGACGGGCCGCGCCTCGATGAACTCATCGGCCAACCTGCCGATCACCCGTTCTGCCGAGATGAGCGCCGTCGCGTCCGACCGGACGGCGGCCACGCTCAGCCAGTGGGTGGAGAAGCTCCAGTCAGGCTCAGGCATCCACTCCAGCCAATCGACGTCCGACAGCGCGTCCTTGTACCCCTGGAAGACTGCCCGGCGCGCGTGGACCCGGTCGTCGAGCACCCTGAGCTGGCCCCGGCCAACCCCGGCCAGGATGTTGCTCATGCGGTAGTTGTAACCGATCGTGGAGTGCTGGTAGTGCGGCGCGGGATCGCGGGCCTGGGTGGCGAGGAACCGCGCCCGGCTGGCCATTTCGGCATTGGGCGCAATCAGCATGCCGCCGCCGGAGGTGGTGATGATCTTGTTGCCGTTGAACGAGTAGATGCCGAACTGCCCGAAGGTGCCCGATGGCTTGCCCTTGTACAGCGCGCCCAGGGATTCGGCGGCATCCTCCACCACCGGCACGCCATACCGGCCGCAGATCTCCATTATAGGATCCATGTCGGCGCTCTGGCCGTAAAGGCTGACGACGATCACCGCCTTGGGCAGCCGGTTTTCGGCGCTCGCCCATTCGAAGGCGCGCTCCAGGGCGGTGGGCGACATGTTCCAGCTCTCCGGCTCGGAATCGATCAGTACCGGCTCGGCGCCCTGGTACATGATCGGATTCACGCTGGCCGCGAATGTCAGGGTCGAACAGAAGACCGTATCGCCCGGGCCGACATCGAGAAGGCGCAGGGCCAGGTGGATGGCCGCCGTTCCGGACGAGAGCGCGACGGCATGGTCGGCCTGCACGCGCTGGCCCAGTTCCTTTTCGAAGGCGTCGACATTGGGTCCGAGCGGCGCAATCCAGTTGGTCCGGAAGGCCTCGGTCACGAACTCCAGTTCGGTTTCGCCCATATGGGGCGTGGAGAGCAGGACCTGTTCGTCGATCTCGGACCGGTTCACCAGATCCACGATTCGGCCCTGGCCATCGACGACGGGCAACTGGTTGACCTTCTTCTCCCGCATCAGGGTCAGCGCCTCCCGGCGCGTGAACCCCTCCTCGATCACCACCGACTGCAGTGCGGGGAGGTTGCTCAGGGTCTGATCGAGACCATCCTGCTCCAGGAGCAGGCGGCGGATGTCCCCGTCGGTGACGGTCCGCTCGAAGCGTCCTTCCGTGTCGACGAGCAGGAGGATGCCCGTCCCGGCCTCGTTCAACCGCGACAGCGCTTCCCGCAGAGTATTCCCCCGCGTAACCTGGAGACCCAGAATGTTCACCTTACCCTCCAGTCATTTCCCGAGCCGGAACGCCCGCCTGTACGCTTTCTGCCGGCACGTCTCGTACCACAACGGCACCGGCTCCGATGATCGCTCGGTCGCCGATGCGTATGCCGGGCAGAACCGTGGCATTGGCGCCGATCAGGACGCCTGCGCCCACAGCGACGGCACCCCCCAGTACCGCCCCCGGAGCGATGTGGCTACCCTTGCCGATGGAGCATTCATGATCCACCACGGCGCGATGATTGATAATGGCCAGCCGGCCAATTTCAACCGACGGGCCGATAATGGCGCCCGCGGCGACAAATGTGCCGTCGCCCAGGGTCGCCGATGGCGAAACAAGCGCTGCCGGGTGTCGCACGGTTTGGACGACGGCGCCGGCGGCTTCCAGCGCTTCCGCCACGGCGCAGCGCGCCGGGTTGCTGCCGATGCAGACATGGATGGCCCTGCCGCGCAGGGTGGCTGTGTTGAGGTCGCCGACGCGGACGCCCAGCCGGACGGTCCCCGCCTTTTCGGGCGCTTGATCGAAAAGGCTCAGCAACCGGGGGTCGAAACCCGCGGCAACAAGGGCCTCGATGACCACGAGACTGTGTCCACCGGCCCCGATCAGGGCTATGCCGCGCTCAGTAGGCATTTGATTTCATCAATTGAGCGGATGTCAGCGGCAAGAGCAGCACGTCAAGGATCCGCTGGCCGGCCCGACCGTCGCCAAAGACGTTGGTCCCCGGGGCGCGCACCTGCGCCCGTGCCTTGCTGATCGCTTCACGCACCTGATGCTTCTCGAAGGGCGCGTCGATCACGTTCGCGTTTCGCTGGCGCAGGTTCTGCCTGGTCCCCAGATTGACCACGGGCGTCCCGAACGTGGCCGCCTCGATGATGCCGCTGCTTGAGTTCCCGACGAGCATGTCGGCTGCCCGCATCAGGGAGACGTAGTCGGAACGGCTGAGATGGGTCTGGACCTGGATGGCGTTGCTTGCGGCGGCGCGGTCGAGCACGCGCCCAATGGCGTCGCTGCCGGCATCCGAGTTTGGCCGCAGGGCAACTACCTGCATTCCGGCTTCCACAAGGGCGTTCACGACCATTTCGGCATCGTCTTCGCCACGGTCGGCATCCTGAACCACCGGGTGCATCACCAGCAGGGCGATCGGCTGATCCGCCTTGAGGCCGAACTGGTCGACGAGGGATGATCGGTCCTTCTGCGCAAGCTCGGCCAGGCCATCGAGCCCGGGTGCTCCGACCACATGAATGTCCTGCGCCCTCTCGCCCATCCGCTCCAGGCGTTCTGCGCTCTCCTGCGAGGCGGCAAGGTGAATGTGGCTGAGCTTGGAGATGGCGTGCCGCACTGGTTCGTCGATCGTGCCGCTGCGTTCGCCCCCGTGGATGTGGGCCACATGCATGTTCAGGTGGACCGCGGCGATTGCGCCGGCCAGCATTTCTCCGCGGTCACCCAGCACCAGGACGATGTCGGGGCGCTCCCGCTCCAGCACATCGACAAAGCCACCGATCATCGTTCCGATATTGCGGGCCATCAAGGCACCGCTCGGCGGACCGAGGTCGACAGGGACGACGATGGGTGCCGGCAGTCCACCTCCCGCGATCTCGTCAACCGTGTGGCCGTGCTGGGGCGACAGGTGCATTCCGGTCGCGACGATGCAAAGGTCCATCTGCTCGTGACCGGCGATCAACTGGAGCGTTGAGCGCATGAGGCCGAAGTCGGCCCGAGTGCCGGTGATGTAACAGACCTTGCGAGGTTTCATAGCAGATCGGTCTGCGCGAGCGTCTCGCCGGCTCTGATGTCCCGCGCAGCCTTCCTTCCAATGGTGGCCTGCAGGTCGCGTGGTTGAATTCCGGTACCGGGCCGAAGGAGCGCGATCGCGTCGGCGCTGATCTCGTGCCCTGCCGGAATGTCGCGAATGGCGGTCACGCTGCGCCGGACCAGGGCACGGACGGGAAGCTCGGAGGCAGTGGGAACCTTGGCGCTGCTGCCCAGTGCCTGCTCGATATCGCGAATCTGGCGAACGAGTTCGGTCAATTGCATGGGGTCGAGCGAGGCCCCGTGATCCGGTCCGGGCAGCGACGTGTCGAGCGTGAAGTGTTTCTCGATCACGGTGGCACCCAGCGCCACCGCCCCCGTGGAGACGGCCAGCCCCAGCGTGTGGTCCGAGTACCCGACCGGCAACCCGGTTTCGATCGCTATCGACTGCATGGCCCGCAGGTTCACGTCGGATGGCGCGGTGGGGTAGTTGGACGTGCAATGGAGAACCGTGACGACGTCCTGCATAGGCTCGTCAAAGCCACGGCGCGCGCGTTCCTGGGCGATGGCATCCACCGCAGAAACCACCTCGTCCATCGATGCCATTCCGGTGGACACAATGAGCGGAAGGTTCTTGGAGGCCATGTGCGTCAGGAACGGCAGGTTGGTGATCTCTCCCGAGGGCACCTTGATGCGGCGAATTCCCAGTTCGACGAGAAAGTCCAGCGACTCTTCGTCAAAGGCGGTCGACATGAATTCAATGCCCAGTTCCGCGCACCGGGCGACCAGCGCCCTGTGCAGGTCGTGGCTCATCTCCAGGGCCGCGAGCATGTCGAACTGATCGCCGTCGCCGGTCGCAGCCTTCTGATAGTCGGCCTTCTCGGCGCCGCGGCGGGTCAACTTCTCGGCAGAAAATGTCTGGAACTTGACCGCGTCGGCGCCGCTCCTGGCGGCTGCTTCGACAAGCTCGAATGCCATGGCGTCCTGGCCGTTATGATTCACGCCGGCTTCTGCGATGATGAAAGTTGGCATTGTTCTGCTCTACCAGACGGTCAGGCCGCCATCTATGACAATGTTTTGTCCGGTGACATAGGATGAGGCACTGGACAGCAAATAGATGAGGGCGCCGGACATTTCGTTGTCCTTTGCCATTCTCGCCATCGGGACCCGGGCGCTGTAGCGCTGGACGAACGTGTCATTCTGCCCGCTGAAGACACCGCCCGGAGTGAGGGCGTTGACCCGCACATTGCGGTGCCCCCAATAGGCCGAAAGGTACCGGGTCAGACCCCACAGGCCGGCCTTGGATGCGGAATAGACGGCGGGCGTATTGATTGCTCGTCCCTCGTATTGAGAGCCTTCATAGATCCTCTGGTCGGGGGCGACCACCCCATAGACCGAAAGGGTGTTGACGATCGACCCGTCCTTTCGCTCTGCCATGCCGGCGCCGAACACCTGTGCACAGATCATGGCGCCAGTGAGGTTGGTCGCCATGACTTCGTTCCAGTCGGCGATCGGAAAGGTCTCGAACGGCTCGAAGAAGTTGGCACTCTTGGCCGCCGCATTGTTGACCAGGCCGTGGACGGGACCGAGTTCGGCCGCGATGGTGTCGGCTGCGTGGCGGACGGCCTCCACATCCGTGATGTCCACCTGCAGGGCCCGTACCGATCGGCTGCCGGACTGTTGTTCCAGGTCAGGGGGCAGGCGGTCCTCCGCCCGCTCCAGCACGACAACATTGGCGCCGGCCGCCGCCAGGGCCTTTGTCATCTGTCGGCCCAGTATGCCCCCGCCGCCTGTGATGACGACGGTCCTGCCGCTCAGGGAGAAGTCAGGCACGTCGCTCATTCTGCAGCTCCAGCAGGCGTTCCACGAAGAAGAAATCCAGTTCGGAATCGATGTCGATCGAGCGTTCGCGCGGCATCTCGTAGAGCTTCACGCGGTTGTTCCAGATGCCCCGCTCGAGGGCCGGCTTGCGCCATACATAGATGGATGCGTTCATCGAGTAGACCTTGGGCGCGCCCTGCCGGCCGAAAATCTCCGAGCGGGGTGGCTTGACCAGCACGACCCTGCCGTCCGCGTCGCGCTCGACCATGTTGAAGTAGGGGCTCTTTTCGGACTCGAACCCCGTGATCACCACATCGGTGTCATCGTCGAACAGTGCAATGCAGGCTTCGATATCGGTGACCAGCCTGAGCGGCGATGTCGGGTCGAGGTCGACAATTCGGTCGACTTCGGTTCCCTGCCGCTCGACTTCGTCCACCAGGTGCCGGATCACCGGCACCTTGGGTGCGGTGCTGGTCGCCAGTTCGGCCGGCCGCATATAGGGGACCTGCGCACCGCTCCGCCGGGCCACATCGGCTATCTCTTCGGAATCGGTGGAAACGAAGACGCCCTCTATCCCCTTGCAGCTGAGGGCCTGTTCGATGGTGTGGGCAATGAGCGGCCGCCCTCCGAGCAACCGGATATTCTTGCCCGGCACGCCCGTAGAGCCGCCCCGCGCGCAGATGGTGGCGATCGTCTTCATGTGCGGTCTACCATTTCGTCCGTGAGTATCGACAGGGTGGTGCTCTTCAAGCCGTCGGCGAGGTGGGGAAGCAGGGTCGGACGGCCGGTCGATATGGAATCCACGAAATCCTGCAGACCGTCGAGGTAGGTCTGCCCGACGTTGAAGGCAGCTTGATCGTCGGCAAGGCTGGTTGTCCCGTCCGGTCCGCAAAGGAGCAGGCGACGCTCGGGCAGATCCCAGATCAATGTCGCCT
>CAMLOA010000098.1 GCA_946481445.1 uncultured Devosia sp.
TCCCGAACTGGCCGTTATACATCCAGCCCCACATGAAGATGCCGATGGCCATGGGCACGATCCAGGGCGGCATGGTGAGGATGCGGAACACGGTCTGGCCGGGAATGGCGGCATTGAGCAGAACGGCGCCGCAGGTGCCGATGATCATCTTTATGGAGACCGAGAAGAAGGTCCAGATGAAGGTGCGGATGATCACCTCGGTGAAGTTGCCGGCGGTGAAGATGCGCTGATAGTTGGCCCAGCCGACGAAGTCATAGGCGGGGCGCAGGGCCGCATTGGTGAAACTGAGGATGAAGGTGTCGACCAGCGGATAGGCGACGATGATCAGAATGTAGACCAGGGCCGGAGCCAGCAGGGCGAGGGCGAAAAGGGTGGCGCTACGTGTGCTGGTCATTGGCCCGTTCTCCTTAGCCGGCTCGCCCGAGCGCGGCGTCGAATTCGCGCCAGACCGGGGTCATGTCCACGACGGACCTGGTGCGCATGGCCTGGTCCATGCTGAGGGCCAGCAGCCCCGCCTCCAGCGCATCGGTGACCGAGACGGGAAGCGGCGCGCCCTCGGTGAGGTGCTTGAGGATATCCTCTGCCATCTGCTCGTCCGCGCCGTAGTGCTGGGAGAGTTCGCTGGTCTTGTAGGTGGTGTCGATCAGCCGGTCTGATGTGCGGCTGTCGGTGACGCGGAAGTAGTTGCGGATGAAATCGCCTTCCGCCATGCCCCTGGCGCCCATCACGGCGAAGCGCCGGAAATCGTCGGGGACGTTGAGATTGGTGTTGAAGGTCAGCGCCGCGCCATTCTCGTACTGCACGATGGCGGTCTGGAAATCGATGATGTCGCCATCGCTGTCGAACACCTTGTCGCTGCCCTGCCAGCCCGAGGGCTTGCGGTGGTAGAGCTCCATGTCATTGATGCCGGCGGCCTGCGGCGCATTTTCCGGGGTGAAGCTGCGGCGCCCCCCGAAACTGGAGACGAATTGCGGGCGGCAGCCCATGACCCCGTTATAGAGATCGATGTCGTGGCAGCACTTTTCGAGCATGAAGCTGCCCGCATAGCGCTCGTAGCGGCGCCAGTCGCGCATGAAGAAGGCGCCGTGATAGGGCGGAATGTGCTCGGAGGCCTCGATGGAGGTGATGTCGCCGATCAGCCCTTCGGCCTGAGCCTTGCGCAGGTCGACATAGAGCGGTGCATAGCGCAGCACGAGACCGACCATGAGATTGTCCGAACCGTACTGCGCGATCAGCCGGGCCAGTTCCATGGTCTGCTCGAGCGTAGTCACGACCGGCTTTTCGGTGAAGATCTTGAGGCCGCGGTCCAGGCCGGCGCGGATATGCTCGAGATGCAGGTGGTTGGGCGAGCCGACCATGAGCAGGTCAAGCTTCTCATTGTCGAGCAGGGCGTCGAGCGTGTCGTAGCGCTTGCCGACGGCGATCCCGTGCTCCTGCGTATAGGGCAGCCCGGCCGGCGCAGGATCGACATAGCCCGCAATCGAGAAATCGGCCCGGGCCGCGGTGAAAACCCGCGCCAGATAACCGAGACGAAAGCCGAGGCCGATAATGCCTACCCGCATGAATCCTGCACCCTGTTGCACCGCCCAATCTCTCCGGACCGGTCGGTATTCTGTAAACGATTTTCAAGACTAGGATCGTTCTGAAAGCTATGTCAACACGAATCCGTCACAATGACAATACCAATTTAAGCCACCCCGGCACTTTGTTCATTCCAACGCCATTCTGCCGAATTTCTGCGCATTTGTATCATGTCCGGAGGGATGACAGGTGTGGACAAACCTGCTGGATAAGTGCAGTGTGTCGCAATTGGTATTCGTTTGGATACGCCTCCGCGCTTTCATGGTGATGAAACCTATGAAAATTTGAAACACAAATGATTTCCAAGCGACTCGGCCCGCCACTGCCCGCGGTGGCGGGCCGAGTTGCGATCGAAAACCCGCCAGCCCCGAGAAATCCATGCCCAGCGCCAATCCGTTTCCCAACGATCCCGACCGCAGCCAGATCTGGACCATGCTGGTGGAGCGGGACATTGCCGCCTTCGTCGCCGCGGACTGGACCATGGTCGCCGGTGATTTCATCGGCGAGGGCTTCATGGGCATTGACGGTAAGAAGGCGGCCAACCCGGACGAGTGGCGCATCAGCTTCCCGAGCCTGGAGGCCTATCGCGACGAATGGCTGCGCCAGGCCCGGCACAGCCAGACGCTCGACTATGCCGAGGACGTCCTGGAGGGCATCCACCGCGCCACAACGCTCGCCGACATCGAGATTAAGGGCGACGTTGCCATCGCGCACAAAAAGTTCAACGGCGAGATCCGGCTGCGCGATGGCGGCAAGGACGTGCTGCACTGGCAGACGCTGTATTTCTGCCGCAAGGTCGGTGGACGCTGGAAGCTGACCGGCTTTGCCGGATACCTGCCCTATGCCATGGGGGTAAATTAGCGCCACGAGCACGGTGTAGTCGAACAATCATAGTACCGAGCTCGCGCCATGTCCCACTTGTCTCCCCAGCGCCTTACGATGCTGGTCTTCTTCCTCCAGCCGATCGCGTTCGGGTCCTGGCTGCCGCGGATACCCGACATCCAGACGGCCCTCGGTCTCGGTCCTGCGGGCCTGGCCATGGCCCTGCTCGGCCTGCCGGTGGGGACACTGCTCACCCTGCCCTTCGCCGGACCGCTGGTGGGGCGGATCGGTGCGCGCATGGCGATCCTGGCCGGCTTCGTGCTCTACTCGCTGGCAATATGCCTGCCGCCGCTGGCGCCTGACGCGACATGGCTGTTCGTGGCCTTGATGCTGGCCGGTTCGAGCATTTCCTTTGTCGAACTCGGTCTCAACGTGATGGCCGATGAGGTGGAGAAGACCACCGGCACCATGATCATGACCACGTCGCACGGCTTCTGGTCGGTCGGCATCATGGTGGGCAGCCTGGTTGGCTCGGCCCTGGCATCCCTGGGCCTGGAGGCCCGCCTCGCCATTCCCCTCGTCGCGGCGGCGGTGCTGCCCCTGGCGCTGCTGGCGGGACGTTCGCTGCCGTCACCCAAGCCCTCTGCGCAGACCCAGGCTGGCCAGCGCACCGCCTGGTCGCTGCCAAGCTGGGCGCTGCTGGGCATTTGCCTGTTCGTCTTCGGCATCACCATGACCGAGGGCGCCATGGCCGACTGGTCCGCCATCTTCCTGCGTGATGCCCTGGGCGCGGAAGCAGGGGTCGTTGGCCTGGGCTACTCGGTCTTTGCCCTGTTTGTGGCCGCGGGACGCTTTGGTGGAGACAGGCTCAAGAGGCGGTTCGGCACGGTCAATACGGCGCGCATATGCGGCACAATGGCAGTGGTGGGAACGGGCATGCTGTTCCTCGCGCCCAGTGTCGCAATGGCCCTGATCGGGTTCGGCATTGTCGGTGTGGGCGTGTCGGTTGGCTTTCCGCTCGCCGTCACGGCCGCCGCCAGCCTCACCGATCGACCCGCTTCATCCAACGTCGCGGTGCTGAGCTTCGTGGCGCTGTGCGGTTTCCTGGTCGGCCCGCCGGTGATCGGCCTGGCCGCCGAGCATTTCGACATGCGGATCGCCCTCGCCTGCCTGGTACCGGTGCTGCTGGTCAGCCTCGCCCTGAGCGGGCGGCTGGCGACGGCGCCCCGCCCGCAGGACCACAATCCCGAAGCCGATATAGCCGGAGTGCTCTGATGCGCATCGCCGTCGCCGGGCTGCATACCGAGTGCAGCACCTACAACCCCGTCCTCATCCGGGAGGCCGATTTCCGCGTGCTGCGCGGCCCGGCCATGCTCAAGGACCCCTATTTCGACTTCCTGACGCATTTCCCGGCCGACTTCGTCACCATCCTGCATGCAAGGGCCATTGCCGGCGGGCCGGTGGAGTCCGGCATCTACCGCCGCTGGAAGGCCGAGATCCTGGACGGGCTGCGGTCGGCGTTGCCGCTCGACGGCGTATACCTGGCCATGCACGGCGCCATGCATGTGGATGGGCTCTTCGACGCCGAGGGGGACTTCATCGCCGCCGTGCGCGAAACGGTGGGCCCCGACGTGCTGATATCGGTCAGCTACGACCTGCACGGCAATGTCAGCCAGACCATCATCGACCAGATAGACATGTTTTCCACCTATCGCACCGCGCCCCATATCGATGTGGCCGACACGATGCGGCGGGCGGTGACCATGCTGGTCCGCGCGCTGCGGCGCGGCGAGAAGCCGGTGGTGGGCTGGGTACCCGTGCCGGTCCTGCTGCCGGGCGAACGCACCAGCACGCAGGACGAGCCGGCCCGCAGCTTCTATGCGCAGATGAGCGAAATCGAAGACCCGACGGGCATTTGGGATGCCTCGTTCCAGGTCGGCTATGTGTGGGCAGACGAGCCGCGCGCGACCGCATGCGCCGTGGTAACCGGCACGGACCGCGCGGCCATGGCAGAGGCCGCCTTGCATCTGGCGCAGACCTATTGGGACCTGCGCGGGCAGTTCGAATTCGGCACCAGGACCGGCTCCGTCGAGGACTGCGTCAACTGGGCGATGACAGCGGGAACTGCCCCGGTCGTGCTGGCCGAATCCGGCGACAATCCGACGGGTGGCGGCGTGGGTGACCGCGCAGAGGTGCTGGCCGAACTCATCGCCCGTAACGCCCAGGGCGTGATCTTTGCCGGCATTGCCGACAAGCGCGCCGTGGATGCGGCCTACGCCGCCGGGCCCGGTGCCACGATCGAAACCAGCATCGGCGCTACGCTCGATACATCGAGCAGGCCGGTCTATGCCGAGGCCGAAGTCATCTTCCTGCTCGATACCGACGATGCGCGGCTGCGCGAGGCCGTCGTCCGGATCGGGGGCATCGACCTGGTGCTGACCGCAAGACGGCGACCATTCCACAACATCGCCGACTTTACCCGGCTGGGGCTCGACCCGCGCCAGGCGGCGATCGTGGTGGTGAAATCAGGTTACCTCTCGCCCGAACTGGGGCCAATCGCCAATCCGAGCCTGATGGCGCTGTCGCCCGGCGTGGTCGACCAGTTCGTCGAGCGGCTGGAGCGCCGGCACAAGCGCGAGCCGCAATATCCGTTCGACACGGACTTCGCGTTCGAGCCGAAAGTGTCGTGGTCCCGCCGGGCGGGAGCGCTCTAGCGCAGCAGCGACTGGCCACCATCGACATAGATGGGCACGCCGGTGACGTGGCGGGCCGCGTCGGACACGAGAAAGGCGATGACATCGGCGACGTCGGCACTACGGCCCGGCTTGCCGCCGGTAAGCGGAATGTCACCCTCGGGAAACTCCACCGGCACGTCGGCGTCTTCGGTGTTGCGCTTGCTGGTATTGTCGTCGATTTCGGTATCGATCGCGCCGGGGCAGACAGCGTTGACGCGAATGCGGTCCTCGCCCAGCTCGAGCGCCAGTTGCTGGGCCATGGCCACCTGTCCGGCCTTGGTGACCGAGTAGGCGCTGGCGCCCGCCGAAGAAAAGGTCCGGTTGCCGTTGATGGAGGAGACGATGACGATGGAGCCGCCCTGCCGGCGCAGGTGCGGCACGGCCAGATGCAATGTCAGGTAGGTGCCGCGCAGGTTGACGGCCTGGGTCTGATCCCACTCGTCGGGCGTCAACTCGTCGATGGGAGCCCAAACGCCATTGATCCCGGCATTGGCAACAACGATGTCGAGGCGGCCAAATGCGGCCACCGTCTCGTCGACGGCGCGGCGCATGTCGGCCTCCACCGACACGTCGGCCGTCACGGCCAGGGCCTGGCCACCCGCGGCCACGATCGCGTTCCGCACCGCTTCGACTTCGTCCCGGGTGCGGCTCAACAGGGTTACGCGGGCACCGTCCGCCGCCAGCCGCCTTGCCGTGGCTTCCCCGATACCCGAACCGGCGCCGGTCACCAGCGCCACCTTGTCACGCAACATCATCGCCGCCTCCTGTGCTGGCGGGATAAGGGCTGGACGGCGCTATCGTTCCCGCGCGAACAGGATTGTGCTCGCTTCCTTGTAGGTGGTGCGGGCGTATCCGGCGAAGCCGACCGCCTGGGCAAGGCGGATCGACGGCGTATTGTCCGGATCGATCATGCAGACAATGCGGGCGATCCCCACCGCGTCGGCCCAGGCCAGGACGGCACCCAGGGCCTCGCGGGCAAAGCCATGACCCTGTGCCTCGGGCAGCAGGGCCCAGCCGGCCTCCGGAGCCGTGCCGAAGGATGGGGACAGGTCCCGGCGAAAGTCGGCCAGCCCCAGTTCCCCCAGATAGGCGCCCGTCTCCTTGTCGGTCACGGCGAAATAGCCCAGGCCGAGCATTGACCACAGCCCGGCATAACGCAGCAGGCGCGACCAGACCTCTTCGGGCGTGCTGGGCCGGCCGCCGATGAACCGGGTGACATCGGGCTCCGCCCACAGCCGGCAACAGGCCTTGAAGTCATCGGAACGATGAGGACGCAGAACGAGACGGGCGGTGGCAAGGGTGGGCGGTGCCATCTGCTTTCCTCCTGGTTGGTCCGGGAACAAAAAGAGCCGGATGGCTACGCTTCCATCCGGCTCCCGACTTGCGGCGGCATCCTGGGGGTCGCCGCCGCAATGGCTGCGCCTCAGTCCTTGGTGACGAGGCGGTAATAGACGAAGTCGGAGGTGGCGCCGTTGACGAAGCCCTCGACATTGCCGGCCATGGCGACCTGCTTTGCGGCCTGGAACATGATGACGATGGGCGAGGAGGCCTGAACCTGCTTCTGCAGCTCGACATACATGTCGTTGCGCTTGGCCTGGTCGGCTTCGGCAAGCGCCGCGGTCACCTGGGCATTCATCTCCTCGGGCACGGCCCAGGCATTCCGCCAGGTGGTCGTGGCCGTGTAATTGTCGTCGGCATTGTTGGAATTGTAGGCGAAGGCCTTGGCGTTGGAGTGCGGATCCATGAAGTCCGGGCCCCAGTAGAGCAGCATGGCCT
>CAMLOA010000099.1 GCA_946481445.1 uncultured Devosia sp.
CGAGAACCAGTATCCCAAGCGCCTGCCGCTCGACCCGCGCGCCGAAACCCCGATCCGCGCCGACAAGAGCGCCATAGCCTACCGCCGCTGGCTGAGCCAGAAGGGCATCACCTATGGCGTGATCCCGATGGCGAGCTGAAATTGCGTTCCGCGATGGTCCAGTCGACACCCTCCCCCTTGTGGGGAGGGATCAAGGGTGGGGGTTGTTTAGCCACGATATCGGGGCTCCCGCACCCCCTCCCGACCTCCCCCATCAAGGGGGAGGTGCCGTCCGGTGCGAGAGCGAGATCGTGCCTTAGGCCAGCATTCCCGTACGCCAGGACTGCGATTGAATCGAAACCGATCGTGGCGCGATCCCAGTCCATCGCGGATCAACTCGCATGACCCTCTCCCTTTCCGACCCCACCTGGTACCCCATCGCTTCCAGCGAAGACCTTCCTTTCCGCCACGTCTATGCCGGCCAGTTGCTCGGCCGGGAACTCGCCGTCTGGCGCGCGGACGACGGCAATGTGAACGTCTGGGAAAACCGCTGCCTGCATCGCGGCGTGCGCCTCTCCATCGGCATCAACGAGGGCGGCGAGCTCAAGTGCCAGTATCATGGCTGGCGCTATGCCAACCGCTCCGCCGGCTGCACCTACATTCCCGCCCACCCCGCCGATGCGCCAGCCCGCACCATCCAGAACCGCACCTATCCGGTGGCGGAAGCCTTTGGCCTGGTCTGGTCCGCGGCCAACCAGGACCAGCCCTTTGCCCCCTTCCCCGGCGCCGAGGGCCAGGACTGGTTCGCCTTGCGCCCCATGCCGGTCAATGCCGCGCCCGAGGATGTACATGCGGCCCTGATGGGCCTCGCCCCCGATGACCAGCCGGCCGAACTCCTGCCCGGCCTTGCCCTGCGCAGTGCCGGTGCCACCTGGTTCGTGCAGCCCGTCGATGCCGGTCGGGCCGTTATCCGCGGCCTCGTCGCCGGCCGGCCGGCCGAGCCCATGGTCACACTGCATCACTACAATGACCTGCTGACCCGCCTGCGCGACCGCCTCGAACGCGCTGCCGCCAAGAAGCCCGCCCCGGCGCCGCTGCAACCGGCCTTCGAGAAAGTCTCGGCCGACCTCGCCACCATGCCCGACATCCCGGTGCCGCGCGGCAATACCATGCCCGTCGTGGTCCGGCGCAAATGGCAGTCGGCCGACGGTGTCATCGGCTTTGAACTGGCTGCACGCGAGGGGCATTTGCCCACCTTCCAGCCCGGCGCCCATATCGACGTCCACTTGCCCAATGGCATGGTCCGGCAATATTCGATCACCAACGGCCCGGGCGAGTTGCTCAGCTACATCATCGGCGTCAAGCAGGAGAGCGCCAGCAAGGGTGGCTCCAAGGTGCTGGTCGAGACCGTACGCGAGGGCGACCTGCTCTCCATTTCCGAACCGCGCAACAATTTCCCGCTGCGCCGCGACGCGACGCGCACGGTGCTCATCGCCGGCGGCATCGGCATCACCCCCCTGCTCTCCATGGCGCGCTTCCTCGACAAGTCCAGCCTCCCCTACGAGTTGCACTACTTCACGCGCGCCGGCGAACAGCTCGCCTTCCGTGCCGATCTCGAAGTCCTGCATGGCGAGGTTGTCTTCCATACCGGTCTCCCCCGCGACGCCATCGCCGGTACCGTCAGGGACATTCTGGGCGCCTATGCCTTTGCCAACCACGTCTATATCTGCGGCCCCGGCTCCATGCTCGAAATGGTGCAGCAGACCGCAGCCGCTCAGGGCTGGCCCGACGAAGCCGTCCATTTCGAGTATTTCCAGAACGACAAGGTCATCAACTCCTCGTCGGCCTTCGATATCGAATTGGCGCGCTCGGCCATGACGTTGCATGTTCCGGCCGGCAGGACCATTCTGGACGTCATGCGCGAGGCGGGACTGACCGTGCCCTCCTCCTGCGAACAGGGCGCCTGCGGCACCTGCCTCACCACCGTCATCGAGGGCGAGGTCGACCACCAGGACGTCTATCTCAACAAGACCGAGAAAGCCTCCAACACCTGCATGATGACCTGCGTGTCGCGGGCAAAGAGCCCCCGCCTGGTGCTGGATATTTGATGATGAGCTTTCTCACGGATTTCGCAGGCGTTACCCTCCCCCTCAGTGGGGAGGGTCAGGGAGGGGGGTGGCACCGATATCGGGGCTCGCGACACCCCCTCCCATCCTCCCCCATCAAGGGGGAGGTGCCGTGCAGTGGACCTGACCGCATCGAAGCTAAGACCGCCCTATGATCACCCTCTACGACTTCGAACTCTCCGGGAACTGCTACAAGCTCCGCCTGCTGATGAGCATCCTCGGCCTGCGCTACGACATCGTGCCGGTCGATTTCTATCCGGGCCGGGAGCACAAGGCCGATTGGTTCCTCAAGCTCAATCCCTTCGGCCAGCTCCCCGTGCTTCAGGATGGCGACCTGACCCTCTCCGATTCCGGCGCCATCCTGGCCTATCTCGCCCGCAGATATGACCAATCAGGCCTGTGGTTCCCCGACGATCCGGCCGTGACGGCAGAGGTGCTGCGCTGGCATGCCGTGGCCGACGACATCACCTCGACCGCCTCGGCTGCCCGGCTCGCCCTCGGCTTCTTCTACGACTTCGACGTCGAGAAGGCTCAGAAGGGTGCCCATCGCATCTTCCGCCTGATGGATGAACACCTCTGGTTCGGCGAGCGCGAAGGCCGCGACTGGCTCTGCTCGCCCGCCCATCCCACCACGGCCGATATTGCCTGCTTCCCCTACGTCATGCTGAGCGAGGAGGGTGGCATTTCGCGCCAGGACTACCCGGCCCTCCGCCGCTGGACCGACCGCGTCCGCCGCATCCCCGGCTTCGTGGTCATGTCGGGGATCTTCCCGGCTGGGCGGGCTTTGGAACAAGCCTAGCCAACCAACCTGCGATTGTCACACGCCCGGATCAGGCATCGCTTGTGCATGCACAATCTCGACGGCTGACCGGGGAGCGGTCTAATCTGGCCGGGCGCAGCGGGGGAACCACATGGGCGGATTGTTCGCGGACCACGATTATCGCCGTCTCTACGCCGGCCATATCCGCGACATCAATTGGCTCGCCATCGGCGTCTTCGCCGTCGCCCTGCCACTGATCATGCTCGTCATATCGCCTGGCAGCAGTCGGCTGACCGGCTTCCTGCTGGGCCTGGGCACCTCAGTGCTGGGCGTGGTCGGCGTCGCCGGCATCATGGCCCTGGTCGCGCGGCGCCAGGTTGTGCATGTCTCGCGCTCCGGCGATGTGCTGACCATAGGCCTGCTGAGCTTCCCCTGGCAGGAACGAAGCTTTTCGGCGCCGGTCTCGGAATTCGGCCAATGGTCAATCGCGGGCATCGGCAGGTTCGAAACCGCCAGCTTCCACTGGCGCGGCCACCGCTACACCATGCCGCTGTGGGACATCAGTCACGTCGATCCCGAGGGCTTTGCCGAACTCGACGCGCAGCTTGGGGCCGCTCTCGCCCGCCGCCCCAATGCCGATCTGTTGCGGAAGGGGCGCTCGTGACCGATCGCCACTGTGCATGCCACCAAGGGTGGCCGGGACGTCGGCTGGTTCAAGGGCTCGCCGACCCTGGCTTTCCTCGCCTGTCGAGGCCGGGCACGCTCCGCCAAAGGCCGTCGGTGCCGGAGGCGGCGCCTCCGCGTCCCGCCAAGACGTCCCCTCGCCACGCCTCAGTCTCGCGTCCGTCGGCACAGGTCCAGCAGGGCCTCAGTCTCTTCGGGAATGTTCTCCGAAAGCCGGGCTGCCGCGACGATCGGCACCCAGTCCATGACCGCCGCCCGGATCATCTCCCCGCCCAGCACGGCGTCGAGATAGGCCTCGGCCAGTGCCGGCCGGTGGTGGCGCACCATCACATAGCTGCGCGCCACATCGGCTTCCGGCGCCCCCCGCGCAGCGTCTGGCCAGTCGATTATCCCCAGCGCATCTCCGTCGGCCATGATGTTGAACGGGTGAAAATCCCCGTGGCAGAGCCGGTCGCCCTCGGGCAGTCTTGCCAGCCGCTCCCGCAGGCGCCGCGCGAGATCCGCGTCCAGGCCCGGCGCGCGTACGATCCGCGCATCGAGCCGCTTCTTGAGGTCGGGCAGCGTTGCTGCGGCCGCGCAGGCATTGACCTGCCGGTGCAAAGCCGCATAGCGGACCACCAGCGATGACAGATCACCGGATTCCTCTGCGGCCTCGGCCAGGGGGCGGCCGGGCACCCGGCTCATCCGCAGACCCCAGCGCCCATCCACCTGCACCACGCCCCGCGCCACTGGCACGCGCAACGGCAGCCCGGTGAGGCTCGCCAGCACCATGGCCTCGTGCCGCGCCGGCTCCGGCCCGATCCCGGCTATATAGAGCTTGAGCACGTCCCCGCCATCGGCAAACACCTCCGCCATCCGGCCGGCCCCCAGCTTCTGCCTGGTCGTCACGGCGTATCCTGCGGCGGATAGAGGTGCTCCCCGCCCTGCCAGTCGCGCACCAGGTAGCGGCCATCCTCGCCCCGGATCGCAGCCGCACCGATATCGGCCTTGCCATGCCCGCCGGGTATGTCCAGGACATAGGTCGGTTGCGCCAGGCCCGATATGCGCCCGCGCAGTGCCGTCACCAGCGCCTGCCCCTCTTCTATGCTCAAGCGGAAATGGCTCGTCCCCGGCGCCAGGTCCGGGTGATGCAGGTAGTAGGGTTGCACCCGGTTTTCCACGAATCCCTTCATCAGCGCCGCCAACGTCTCGACGTCGTCGTTGACGCCCTTGAGCAGCACCGACTGGCTGATCAGCGCAATGCCGCTATCGGCCAGCCGCGCCATCGCATCCCTTGCCGCCGAAGAAAATTCGCGCGGATGGTTGGCATGGACCGCCAGGTAGGTGGTCTTGCCACTGGCTTTGAGCGCCGTCACCATCTCGGCATCCACCCGCTCCGGCTCCACCACCGGCACCCGGGTATGGAAACGGACGATCCTGACATGCCCGATCCCGGCCAGCCGCTGCATGAGGTCGCGCAGCCGCCGCGGCGACAGCACCAGCGGATCGCCGCCGGTGAGGATCACCTCCCAGATTTCCTCGTGTTCGGCGATATAGCCGATCGCGGCGTCCAGTTCGGCGCCGCCCAGCGTCCCCAGGCCCTGCGGCCCTACCATTTCCCGCCGGAAGCAGAAGCGGCAATAGACCGGGCAGACATGCACGGCCTTGAGCAGCACCCGGTCGGGATAGCGATGCACGATCCCCGTCACCGGTGAATGGGTGAGGTCCCCGATCGGATCGGCCCGCTCCTCCGGCGTCGTTACCAGCTCGGTCGCGCTCGGCACATACTGCCGCGCAATGGGGTCATCCGGATCCTCCCGGTCGATCAGCGCCAGCACGGCGGGCGTGATGCCGATGGCATACCTCTTGGCCACGGCGTCAAGGCCGGTGGTGTCGGTGACGAGACCACTCCGGGTCAGGTCACCCAGCGTCTTGGCGGGCCTCATCTAGTCCACCCCACCAGACGGCACCTCCCCCTTGATGGGCTTGGAGCGGCCCGCAGGGACGAATTGCTCCAGTGGAGCGATTCGAGTGAACAAGGCTGGGAGGGGGTGTGGGAGCCCCGATATCGAGGCCAAACCACCCCCACCCTTGATCCCTCCCCACAAGGGGGAGGGTGTCGACTGGAACGTCGCGGCAAATGACCTTCTCATTCCGCCACCGGCGCCCACAGCACCGCCTCGATCCGCTGCGCCCCCGTTGCCAGCATGACCAGCCGGTCGAAGCCCAGGGCAACCCCGCTCGCCTCCGGCATCAGGGCCAGCGCCGCAAGGAAATCCTCATCTACCGGATAGCGCTCGCCATAGATGCGCGCCTTCTCGTCCATTTCCCCCTCGAACCGCCGCCGCTGCTCCTCCGCATCGGTCAATTCGCCAAACCCATTGGCCAATTCCACGCCGCAGGCATAGATCTCGAAGCGCTCGGAGACCCGCCGATCCCCGGGTTTGCGTCGCGCCAAAGCCGCCTCGCAGGCGGGATACTCATCCAGGATCGTCACTCGGCCATTACCCAGCTGCGGCTCGACCTTGTCCGTCAGCACCAGGCTGAACAGATAGCTCCAGCTCCGGTCCTCCGGCACGCCCATGCCCTGCGCCAGCATCTGCGCTGCCAGCGCATCGCCATCGGGCACGCCATGGTCATCCATCGTCGCCAGCAGGTCGATGCCGGCATGCTGCATGAACGCGTCCGCCACGCTCACCCGCTCCGGCTCAGCCGCCGGATCGCAGCTCCGCCCCCGGAAGCTGAAGCAGCCGATCGCCGCGACCTCGGCCGCCAGGCCAATGAGCCTGACGCAATCGTCGATCACCGCATCATAGACTTCACCTGCCCGATACCATTCGAGCATGGTGAATTCGGGATGGTGCAGCGCGCTGCGCTCCCGGTTGCGCCACACATGCTGCAGGCTGGCTATCCGCCGCTCGCCCGCCGCCAGCAGCTTCTTCATGGTGAATTCGGGCGAGGTATGCAGATACATCTGCCTGCCCAGCCCGTCATTGCCGATCATCGTGGTCCCGAAGGCATGCAGGTGCGTCTCGTTGCCCGGCGAGCGCACCAGGCCCGGCGGATCGACCATCAGGAAATCGTGGCTGGCCAGGTCCGCCCGCACCGCCGCTTCGATCCGCCCGCGCGCGAGCAGGGCTGGCCGCCTGTCGGCGTGGACCGAAGGCGTCCACCAGGGAGATGGCTCAGCTTTGCTCATGCGACCTTTCTCAGCGCCGGGCTGGCGATTTGGTGCGGAATATTGTATCGGGCGCTCCGACACTCAGTTTTGTGCGCGCGGGACGGCCCCTGCCTGTTACGACGCGCTTTCCGATTGAACAAGGAACTATAATGGTCAAGGTCATCGCCTCCTCGCTGCGCAAGGGCAATGTCGTCGAGCAGG
>CAMLOA010000100.1 GCA_946481445.1 uncultured Devosia sp.
CTCTCCGGCCTCTGTCAGGCTCAGCTTTCGCGTTGTGCGGTTCATCAGCCGCACACCCAGATAGTCCTCGAGGTCGGTCACATACTTGCTGAGGAGTGCCTTGGATCGCCCGTGCTGCCGCGCGGCGGAAGAAAAGCCACCAGAATCAAAGACCTGAACGAAGGCACGGATGCGGGCAAGGTCCTGCGTCATGTCGCTCGTTCACGCTGGGAAGGTAATGAACGCATAACTCATGTGCGCTGGGCGAACAATAAGGCGCCTTGGTCCCTCCACGATTAACGATAGGATGGAATGGCCAATCGACGCGCCCAAGGAGTTCGGACTATTTTCCCGCCCATGTCCAAACCCTCCTCCCGCTCATCGCTCTACCGGCTCATTCAGGCCGGTCAGTTGGCGCACAAGGCGCTGCTCGTGCCCCTGCGCGAGCGTGGCCTCGAGCCGGGCGACGATGCCGTCTTGTTCGAGTTGGGACGTGCGGGAACCACCGAAGCCGAGCTGGCCGCCGAACTCGGGCTGCCCCTCGATATGCTGGGGGCGCGGCTGGGCCGGCTGATCGAGCGGGAACTGATCACCCGGCAGGCCGTCGGGCCCGAACTCCTGCCCGGTGTCGCCCTGACCGAGCGCGGCATCCGCATCCGCAACGGATTGGCGGACCACTGGGCGCAGCTCGAAGAAGCCCTGATGGGCGAACTCCGCCCCAAGCAGCGCAAGAAGCTGGGCGAGCGGCTCAAGCGCTTCGTGGACCTGCTCAGCTTCTGACATCATCCATTCAGGCTGCGTTCAGGCGAAAGGGCGTTTCCTTGAGGTTCAGGCACGACGTGCCCTCAAGGATAAGGAGTCCAATCATGGCAATGAGGCACAAGCTCATCGCCGGTGGTCTGGCAGCCCTTGCGCTCATCGCAACCACTGCCGCCGCATCCGCGGCCACCGCCTATGCCACCGGCAACGTCAACGTTCGCACCGGCCCCGGCACCTATTTCCCCAAGGTCGATACGTTGCATCGCGGCGAACGCGTCGATGTCCAGCATTGCCAGGGCAGCTGGTGCTATGTCGAGAAGCGCGGCCCCGACGGCTGGGTCTCGGCCAACTACCTGAGCCGCGGCGGCAACTGGCACGACGATGACGACTACTGGGAACCCCGGCCGCCGCGTCCACCGCGTCCGCCGCACTGGAACCCCGACCCGTGGCCTTACTATCCGGGCAATCCGCATGCGCAGATCTGCTTCAACGGACCGCACGGTTACTTCTGCATCGGCAACTGATGTCACTGGCGCCGCCCTCCGGGGCGGCGCAACTCATTCGACGCGCAGGCGCTCGACGTCGATGCCGCGCCGCTCCAGCGGCTCCCGCATGCGCCGCGACAGGAACTCGCTGAGGCCGTAGGTCACCACCACTCCTGCCGCGATGGCGATGGCGAAGCCGCGCATGCCGTCCTGGCTCGCCGCAATGATCGAGGCCACCAGCGTCACGCCGGCCGACCCCAGCAGCATCCAGCCCATCCGCTCCCGCGCCGCGCGCAGGTTGCGCGCACCCGAATGCAGCAGGTCGCGCAATTCGGTGTCGCTCATCGCCGCCAGTTCCAGGCTCGAACGCTCGCGCCTGATGGTTTCGATATAGGCATCGACCCGCCTCATGGTCAGCGCCTCGCGCTCGTCGGTCCGCCGGTTGCGCGTCAGCAGGGTCCAGCCGCCACCGACCAGCAACAACACCAGCGCCAGTTCGATCAGCCAGATCATTCTTGCCTCCCTCCGATTTTTTGTTCCTCACACATGCCCACCGCTGCCATCTACTTCAAGGGCGAGGCAACCCGGCGCCCCTTCGTCTCGTTATTTGGCCAACAACCATTCTCCGAGGGATATCCGCCCATGGCCAGCACGACCACCACCCAGGAACCCAAGTCCACCCCACGCAAGTCCGTGGCCACCAAGGTCGCGGGCAAGCCCCCCGCAAAGACCGCCGCAACGAAGTCGGCCGCAAAGTCGGAAGACGGCGGCGCAGCTCCGGCACCCAAGGCCAAATCCGCCCCCAAGGCAAAGATGCCCGCCACAAGGCGGGCGCGTCCCGCGGCTGCCGCCGCCAAGCCGGCGGCCAATTCCGGCAACAAGTCCGTCAACCGGCAATCGCGCGACTCCAGCATGACCCGCAAGGAACACGACGAGCATGTCGAGCGGGCCTGGGAGCTGGCCAAGCGCATCGGCATCGCCATGTTCGTCACCTGGGATGGAGAGCGCCAACGGGCCCGGCCTCTGGCCGCCACGGTCGAAAAGGACGAGCGGGCGATCTACTTCCTTACCGACATCAACGGCGAGAAGGACGACCAGGTCGCCGAGTATCCCTATGTGTCCGTGAGCTTTGCCGACCACAAGACCAGCAAATACGTGGCCATGTCCGGCAAGGCGACCGTCTCCAACGACCGTGCCCGCATCAAGGAACTCTGGTCGCCCTTTGCCAAGGCGTGGTGGGACAGTCCCGAGGATCCGGCCATCCGCGTCATCAAGGTGACCCCGGAAGATGCCGAGCTCTGGGACAGCCCCGGCCGCATCGTGACCACCATTTCCATGCTGGCTGCTGCCGTGACCGGCCGCTCCCCCAAGATTGGCGAAAACGCCAAGGTCACCTTGTGATCCTCTTCCCGGAATGCTGCGTATACAAGGCAGCATTCCGGGAGGCGTCTTCGTCGTGGCAAACTACATCATCCTCTACCTCGCCTGCGCCGTCATCTTCTTCGGCCTCGACTTCGTCTGGCTGACCTCGGTCACCGACCGCTTCTATCGCCCCCAGCTGGGCGGCCTGCTGCTGGACAACCCCAACCTGGTGATCGCCGGCCTGTTCTACCTGGCCTATCTGGTCGGCGTGGTTCTGCTGGTCGCCGCCCCTGCCGAGGGGGACGTGGTCAAGGCCCTGCTCATGGGCGCGGTGCTGGGCTTTGTGGCCTACGGCACCTACGACCTGACCAACCTCGCTACGGTCAAGGGCTTCTCCCCAGCCGTTGCGGTCGTCGACATGGCCTGGGGCACGTTCCTGACGGGCGTCAGCGCCGCCGGCGGGGTGTGGATTAGCCGGTTCTTCGCCCAATAGCGGCCGGGTCGGTCGTCTGCGTGCGGTCCTCTTCAGTCCCGGCCCGGCGCGACCGCCGGGTCTGCCACAACCCTCACCTTCTTCGCCCGTTCGCGCGCCATGACCACCAGGCCCGCGGCCACGATCACCGCCGATCCGGCGAGCGAGATCGGGTCGATCCATTCTCCGAACACTGCGGCGCTGAGGAATATCGCCCAGGGCAGCGAGAAGTAGTTGAAGGGTTGCACCGTGCTTGCCGGGGCCATGGACAGCGCAAAGATCATCAGGCCATGCCCGAGGCAGGTCGTCACCACGATGGTCAGCAGCAACAATACGTCTGGCCAGGCCATGGGCTGCCAATGAAAAATGCCCACGGCGCTCGACAGCAGCAGGCCGACAAGGCCGGTATAGGCCATGCTGGTGGCGGCGCTGTCGTGCTGGCTAACCTTCCGGGTGATGACGATATAGATCGCATAGAGCGTGGACGACGCCACGGCAAAGAACACACCCCAGTCGAGCGGCAGCCCACCTGGCCTGACGATGATCATGGCGCCAGCAAATCCCACCGCCACCGCCACGAAGCGGAATACGCCCACCTTCTCGCCCAGCAGCGGGATGGCAAACAGGGTTACCAGCAGCGGATAGACCAGCGATATGGCCTGCAACTCGCCCAGGGGCACGGACTGCAGGGCCCGCGCGAAGCACCAGATTTCGATGATCAGGAGCGCCCCGCGCACCACCTGCCACACCGGCACCCTGCTTGCGAGCGCCTGCCGGAGCGGCGCCTGCCGCAGCACCAGGAACAGGCTGAACAGGGCAAAGCCCCAATAGCGCATCATCGTGACCTGGAAGGGCGAATAGGTCTGCAGCAGCGTCTTGGACATCGCGTCCTGCACGCCGAACACGGCAATGGTGACCAGGGTCAGCAATATGGCCCGGCCGACATTGTCGGTGCGGGCGGAGAGGGGGGCAACGGACATGATGAAAATGATCTGGGCAATGGGGGTGTCCCGGCCCTCCAGGCAGCCGGAACACCAAGATCGCTATCGGAAAGCTCAGGCCTTGGCCATAGTGGACTTGATGAGGCCGGCAATGGCCGTCAGGATGCCGCCGCTGACCAGGCCGGTTGCTCCCTGGCCCGCCAGGGCGCCCAGGTCGAGCCCCCCCGCGGTACCGGCGGCGCCTGCTGCAGACCCCACCAGCGTATCAAGACCGGGGATCATCCCCGCCAGCCAGGTCCCGGCAAGGCCGCCGATCGCTCCCACGATCGTATTGCCCGCCGTTCCCAGGTTCAGCGATTTGACAATCTGTCCGAGTACGTTACCGCCGGCGCCGCCGGCGATCAGTTGCACGAGGATAGGCACGATGACTTCCATATGAGTCCCCCTCATGGAAATACCGCAACGCCACCTGACGCTACGGTGACTGGCGGATGGTACGCCCGAATATTATGCAACAAAAGGACAAGCCTGCTGTCCGACCTTGTCAGCAGAGGCCGGTAAACCGGCCACGTTGAACAGGTTCGCCAAAGCGGCCTATGGTCCGGTCAATTCTTTAGGCCTCACAATGACGAATCGCTCCGCACCCGCATCGGCCCTCCCAGTCGCCCTCGTCACCGGCGCCGGCGACCGCATTGGGGCCGCCATTGCCCGGCGCCTGGCGCAGCAGGGCTGGGCCGTGGTGATCCACTACCGGAACTCGGCCAGCAAGGCCGAGGCAGTGGCCGCCGGCATCCGTGCCGCAGGTGGCAAGGCCTCGACCGTCTCCGCAGATCTGGCGGACCGCACCGAGCGGGCCGGGGTCATCGCCGCGGCATCGACCCCGTTCGGGCCCCTGTCGCTGCTGGTCAACAACGCCTCCATCTTCGAGCGGGACGCGGTCGCCGACCTTGACGAGACCCTTTGGGATGCCCACTTCGCGGTGCATGCCGAGGCGCCCGCCTTCCTCTCCCGCGACTTTGCCGCACAGCTTCCCGAGGGCGCCGCGGGCAATATCATCAACATCATCGATGAACGCGTGCTCGACCTGTCTCCCGCCTTCTTCAGCTATACCCTGAGCAAGTCGGTGCTCTGGACCATGACGCGTACGCTGGCCCAGTCGCTGGCGCCGCGCATTCGCGTCAACGCCGTTGCCCCCGGCCCCACCGTGCCGCCACCGGACGTCTCGCCCGAAGCCTATGCCCAGCGTATTCGCAATCTGCCGCTCGGCCGCAGCGCCGATCCGGATGGCATTGCCGATGGCGTGATCGCCATCCTGTCCCTGTCCGCGATGACCGGCCAGATGATTACCCTCGATGGCGGCCAGCACCTCGAATGGCCGGCCCGGCGCAAGCCGACACCGAGGCAGAAATGACCGATACGACCGCCCCGCCTCCGCCCAGCGGCCACGAAGTCATCCGCGCCTTCGTGCGCACGCTCCCCGCCGCCCCCGGCGTCTATCGCATGCTCGATGCGGATGGCGAGGTCATGTATGTGGGCAAGGCCCGCAACCTCAAGGCACGCGTCACCAACTATACCCGCCCCGAGGGGCTCGAACTGCGCCTGCAGCGCATGATCGCGGCGACGGTCAGCATGGAATTCGTGCGGACCGAGACCGAGTCCGAGGCGCTGCTGCTGGAAGCCAACCTCATCAAGCGCCTCAAGCCGCGTTTCAACGTGCTGCTGCGCGACGACAAGAGCTTTCCCTACATCCTGATCGCCACCGACCACGAAGCGCCCGAGCTGACCAAACATCGCGGCACGCGCCGCCGCCAGGGCCACTATTTTGGGCCCTTCGCCTCCGCCACCGCGGTCGGGCGGACCATTGCCAGCCTGCAGAAGGCCTTCCTCCTCCGCAACTGCTCGGACAGCTTCTACGCCGCCCGCACCAGGCCCTGCCTGCAGTTCCAGATCAAGCGCTGTGCCGGGCCCTGCACGCGCGAGATCAGCCTCGAGGGCTATGCTGAGCTCGTCGAGGACGCGCACCAGTTCCTGTCCGGCAAGTCCGACGCGGTGCGCAGCCATCTCCAGGCGGATATGAACCAGGCCGCCGAACAGCTCGATTTCGAACGCGCCGCGCTCATCCGCGACCGATTGTCGGCGCTGGCCCTTGTCCAATCCCAGGGCGACGCAACGGCCCGTTCGGTGGAAGAGGCCGATGTGTTCGCCATCCATCACGAGGGCGGCCAGTTCTGCGTGCAGGTCTTCTTCTTCCGCGCCTTCCAGAACTGGGGCAACCATGCCTTCCGGCCCAAGGCCGATGACAGCTTGACCGATGCCGAGGTGCTCGAAGCCTTCATCGTGCAGTTCTACGAGGATCGGACCCCGCCAAAGCTCGTCCTGCTCAGCCACGAAATGACCGAGCCGGCGCTGATCGAGGAGGCCCTTTCCAGCCGCGCCGGCCGCAAGGTGCGCCTCGAAGTGCCCCAGCGCGGCGAAAAGCGCGACCTGGTCAATCACGCCCTCAACAATGCCCGCGAGGCCCTCGGCCGCCAATTGGCCGAAGGCGCCTCCAACCGGACCCTTCTCGAAGGCGTGGCCGAGGTCTTCAGCCTCGAGGAAACGCCCCGCCGCATCGAGGTCTATGACAATTCCCACATTTCCGGCACCAACGCCGTTGGCGCCATGATCGTGGCGGGCGAGGAAGGCTTCTCAAAAAAGCACTATCGGACCTTCAACATCAAATCGACCGACATCACCCCGGGCGACGATTTCGGCATGATGCGCGAAGTGCTGACCCGCCGCTTCTCCCGCCTCGCCGCCGAAAGCGAGACCGACGCCGAGGACGAACAGACCGGCATGCCGGATTGGCCCGATGTGGTCTTCATCGACGGCGGCGCCGGCCAGCTCAATGCGGTGCGCGAGGTCATCGCCG
>CAMLOA010000101.1 GCA_946481445.1 uncultured Devosia sp.
GTCGTGGTCGGCATCTCGACGGCCGGAGCTCCGCCAAACCTCGGCCAGGCCGTGCGTCGCCGCATCGAGACGCTGTTGCCCGCCACGCTGAGTGCCTGGGCCAGGCTGGCACAGAACATCCTGGCGCGTGTGATGTAAGGGCTCGAATCAGGCCCGCAGCGCGTCGCCTTCTGGGAAAGGCTTGCCGAGCGCGCCTTCGGGGATGGCGCCCCCTCGGAAGCCGACGCCGACATCGGCAGCGCCGTCGCGGCCCCTTCCGGCCGCGTGACCCTGGTGGGTGCGGGCCCCGGGGAAGCGGACCTGCTGACCATCAAGGCCGTGCGCGCCCTGCAGTCTGCCGATGTAATCCTTTTCGACGACCTCGTCTCCGCCGAAGTGCTCGAACTCGCCCGGCGCGAAGCCAAGCGCATGCTGGTCGGCAAGCGCGCCGCCCGAGAAAGCTGCAAGCAGGAAGACATCAACCAGATGATGCTGACCCTGGCCCGCCAGGGCAAGCATGTGGTCCGCCTCAAGTCGGGCGACCCGATGATCTTCGGACGCGCTGGCGAAGAGATCGAAATGCTCGAGCGGCACGGCATCGCCGTGTCCGTCGTGCCCGGTGTCACTGCGGCGTTGGCGCTGGCCAGCCGGCTCGGCATCTCCCTGACCCATCGAGACCATGCCCAGTCCGTGCGCTTCGTCACCGGCCATTCGCGCAAGGGCATGCTGCCGGAAACCCTCAACTGGACTGCACTCAGCGATCCGGCAACCACCAGCGTCTATTACATGAGCCGGCGCACCTTGCCCGGCATTGTCAGCCAGTTGCGTGCGCAGGGCATGGATCTTTCCACCCCCGCAATCATTGCCGGCAATGTGGGTCGCGCCGGCGAGCAGGTATGGCGCGGCACGATCGGGGAAGCGGTCCATGCGGTTGAGGCTTTCCCGCTTTCAGCGCCGACGATCTTCGCGGTAGGCGACGCCCTGGCGCAACGAGAGGCCCTGGCCCTGGCGGCAAGCGCCTGACCATCCGCCGCCGGGCTATGCCTTCCGCTGACCGCCCTGCCCGGTCCGCGCCATCAATGCGTGTTCCAGGGCCGAAAGCCCATCGTAGATCAGCACGGCCAGCACGCCGACGATCAGCCCGCCCTGCAGCACGAAGGCGGTGTTGCTGGACAATAGTCCGGCAATGATCACTTCGCCCAGGGTACGCGCCGCCACCGTGGACCCAATAGTGGCAGTGGCCAGCGATATGACGACCGTCAGCCGCACCCCCGCCAGGATCACCGGCAGGGCCAGCGGGAGTTCCACATTGAGAAGCCGCTGCCGCCCGGTCATGCCCATGCCGTTGGCCGCGTCCGTTACCGCGCGCGGCAGGTTGGTGAGGCCAGTCAGCGTGTTCTCGAAAATGGGCAGCAGGCCATAAAGGAACAGGGCCACCAGGGTTGGCGCGGTCCCGAAACCCAGCAGGGGCACGGCGAGCGCCAGCACCGCAACCGGTGGAAAGGTCTGTCCGATATTGGCGAGACTGCGCGACAGGGGCAGGAACTCCGCGCCGAATGGCCTCGTCACGAAGATTGCCAGGCCCACCGCGACAACCGTCGAAGCTAAGGTCGCCGCCGCGACGATGGCCAGGTGGTTGAGGGTAATCTCAAGCAGGTTGCCCTGGTTGTAGATGGCTGGTTGACCGTTCTTGGTGAAGAGGCTGAAGAACCCGGCGAACAAGTCCGGCTGCACCAGGAAAGTCAGCAGGACCACGAGCACCAGCAGCCGGACGACATGGCCCGGGCTCATTGCGGTCTCGCCGCCAGCCGGGACAAGGCGTCCAGCGTCACGCGCCCCACAACCGCACCATCACGCCGCACCGGCAGGGCCGACCGGCTCGACCACAGCAGTTCTGCATAGGCGTCGCGCAGCGATGCTGTCGCCTCGATGGGCTCACCACCGGCCTCGCCGGGCTCGACATGGTCGCCCACCCGCGCCAGCGACAGCAGCCGGAAGGGACGTTCGCTGGTGCCGATCAGTTCAGCAACGAAGGGCGTCGCCGGCCTGGTGATGAGTTCGGCGGGTTCCGCATATTGCAGGAGCTTGCCTCCGTCCATTACCGCTATTGTATCGCCCAGGTGGATCGCCTCTTCCACATCGTGCGTGACCAGCACGATGGTGGTACCGAACCGGCGCTGTATGGTCCGCAGGTCTTCCTGCGCCTTGGCACGGATGACGGGGTCGAGCGCGCCGAATGGCTCGTCCATCAGCAGGATGTTGGGCTTGGCCGCCAGAGCCCGCGCCACGCCAACACGCTGCTGCTGTCCTCCGGACAGTTCATGGGGCATGCGGTCGCGGAACTGGCCGGGGTCGAGCTGGAACAGGTCGAGAAGTTCGTCGACACGCCCGGCAATCCTGGCCTTGTCCCAACCGAGCAGCTTGGGCACGGTGCCGATATTCTGGCCCACGGTGCGATGCGGAAACAGTCCGTGGCCCTGGATGACGTAGCCGATCCGCCGCCTCAGCTCATAGGCCGGCACCGACGCAATGTCCTCGCCGTCGATGCGGATGCTGCCCGATGTCGGCCGCACCAGCTTGTTGATCATGCGCAGCAGTGTGGTCTTGCCCGATCCGGACGTTCCCACGATGGCGCAGATGCTGTGCGGGCGGATGGCAAGGCTGACGCGATCCACCACGACAGTGCCATCATAGCTCTTGGTGACGTCATCGACCTCGATCATGGCCGGCGCCCCCGCCGCGAGGTCATTTCCACTGCCGCGTCGAGCACGACCGCGGCCGTGAAGGCCAGCGCCACCGTGGGGACGGCGCCAAGGAGCACCAGGTCCATCGCCGTCTGCCCTATGCCCTGGAACACGAAGACACCGAACCCACCCCCGCCGATCAGGGCCGCGATCGTTGCCAGCCCGATATTCTGTACTAGGACGATGCGGATGCCGGTGAGGATGACCGGCAGGGCCAGCGGCAGCTCGACCTGGAACAGCCGCTGGCCCCAGGTCATACCCATGCCCTTGGCGGCATCCACCGATGCAGGCGGGACATTGAGCAGCCCAACTACGGTGTTGGAGACGATGGGCAGGAGCGAATAGGCAAAGAGGGCGACCATGGCGGGCGCCGCGCCGATGCCGGATATGCCTATGGCCGATGCGCCGGGTATGGTGGCTGCCACCCAGGCCAGCGGCGCGATCAGCAAGCCGAACAGCGCGATGGACGGAATGGTCTGGATGATGTTGAGCACATTGAGGACGGCGGCCCGGATCGGTCTGAACTTGTAGCAGAGGGTGCCCAGGGGCACACCAACAGCGGTGGCGATGGCCACCGAACCGCCCGCGAGCCAAAGGTGGACCCGGGCTTCCGCCCAGAAGGCCGGAGCACGGGTGTCATATTCCTTGAGGATGGAGAGCTGGCTCCATGCCCCGCTGGCGAGCAGGGCCGCCAGCGCGATCCAGACCAGCGCGAGGATAACGATCCGCGCCCACGGCCCCAGCTTCAGCCGGGTCAGGGCATCGGTCACAAGCAGGGCAAGGGCAAAGACCAGCAGCCAGAAGCCCGCACCGGGTGAGACGCGGGCAAGGCCGTCGCCGGCGGGCGTGAGGTAGCCGCCCGCATGGCCGATCAGAACGGACAGCGCGGCGAGCACGGCAAAACCCACGAATAGCTTGATGAACGGGGAAACGCGCAGCAGCGCTGCTGCCAGGGCGGCCAGCAAGAGCGCGATGAGGAGCCCGGCGGCATGGACCGGCAGCGCTTCGACCAGGCCCAGCGGTTCACCCGGGACGATACGGTTGGCCAGAAGCAGCGCGAACGGCAGGGCAGCGCCCGCTGCGCCAACCGCGGCCAACAGCACGCCCAGCTTGTCGATTGCCAGCCAGGCGGGGCGGATCGATGGCGCGGTGTCGGCTACGCTCATGCTGGCTCCACGCTCACCACCCAGGCCGCCTCACTCTCGATCGGGCGCGTGACGGGCGAGAGGCCTCGTCACGGGCCGGATGTCGCCCCATTCCTGCTGGCGAGGGATGGAGGGTTCGGTGCCCCACCCTGTCGTCAGTCCAGGAACCCACCCGAGGTCAGATAGTCGGTCGCCACCGCCGCGGCTGCCTCCCCGCCCACCTGCACCCGGCCATTGAGCTCCTGCAGGACCTCCAGCGTCAGGCCCTCGAATATCGGCTTGAGCAGTTCTTCGATCTGCGGATACTCCGCCAGCACTTCCTCACGGATGATCGGTGCCGGCTGGTAGACCGGCTGCACTCCCTTGTCGTCTTCGAGCACCGTGAGACCCGATGGCGCGATGCCGCCATCCGTACCATAGACCATTGCGGCATTGGCACCGTTGGTCTGCTGTGCAGCTGCGGCAATGGTGGCCGCGGTGTCGCCGCCCGAAAGGGTGATCAGCTGGTCCGGGCTGAGCGTGAAGCCATAGACTTCCTGGAACTTGGGCAAAGCGGCCGGCGAGTTCACGAATTCGGCCGAGGCTGCGAGCTTGACCTCGCCGCCATTGGCAACCCAGGCGCCAAACTCGCTGAAGGTATTGAGGCTATTGGCTTCGGCCACATCGTTCCGGATGGCGACGGCCCAGGTATTGTTGGCCGGCGACGGGGTCAGCCACACGATCTTGTTGGCCTCGTAGTCCAGCTTGGACGCTTCGGCATAGGCCGAGGCGGCGTCGTTCCACAGCGGATCGTCTGCCCTGTCGAAGAAGAAGGCGGCATTGCCTGTATATTCGGGGTAGATATCGATCTCCCCGGCCATGATGGCCTCGCGCACGATCGGCGTGCCGCCAAGCTGGATGCGGTCCTCCACCGGAATGTCATTGGCCTCAAGCACCTGCTTGATGATGTTGCCCAGAACGCCGCCCTCCGTGTCGATCTTGGAGGAGACGACCACCTGAGCATTGGCGGCAGTCGCCAACAAGGAAAGGGTGGCGACAGCGGTCAGCAGCTTGATTGTGAGGCGCATTGATTTCTCCGTTTTCTCCCGGGTAACGGTCCGGGCTGTCCCTTGCATGGCGTCCTGAGTGATCGCGGCATGAGCTCCGGCCTCGGGCGTATTGAGTTCGAGGCAAAAAGACCCAACCAGTTCCTTAATCGCCGAGCTGCAAATTGGTTCGCGCGTCAATTCGACCGAGGCGGGTGCCGTCGAATTCGCCGCAACCCGCCGATAGCCGCCTGTCCTGCCAGTTCGTGTCAGCATGCCGCCGCCGCCGGGGTGGAAGTCGACTGGCATCATTGCCCGGCAGGGCCATGGGCACAAGCGTCTTGGGAGCCAGACTGTGCCGGCCGTGTCCCCAGCCGCGGGGATTCCTTGCGCTCCGCCACGGGCGCTGACCTCCGACAAAAGTCGCGTGCCCAATGTCCAATTGTCAAAGCAGGCGCGCCTGCGCTTGCTGGCAGCAAGAGGACATCCGACCATGACCAAGCTGCGTCCCCCCGAGCATCCCCACCGTGCCCTCCTGATGGAGGAAGTCCACGCGCGTCCAGTAGAGATCGTTCCGGAATCCTGCCGGGTGCGGCGGCTGGTCTTCGTCATGCCGCCCGGGGCTGGCGCCATGCAGCGGGCCTTTGAGCGTTTCGCAGCATTTTGTGCAGCTGAGGCCCTCCCCGCACCGCAGGCGGGCAGCCGCCAATGCACTTTTGCGCGGCCGCAGCGTCAGGTCACCTGGGAATTCCACACCGAATTCGTCACCATCACCTGGCGCACAGGGCTCGGTGACTGGACGAGCTGGCCGGACGATATCGGACTATCCGCCATCGGCGAGGGCCAGCTGATCGGCGCCATGCGCATCGATCTGACGCCGGACGCCACCATTCCCGCCCGGCTGGTGCCGGGGTTCCAGCTTCCCAGCCTGTGCCTGGCCGACATCGAGTCCGGCAAGGCTCAGGTAGCGACGGACTTCGTGCCCGACGAAGACAGCTATACCCGCTTCGAGCTGGCCGCCGGCAATCTCACCCCGTTGCGTCGGTCGATCATCCTCAGGCGCCTGCTCGAGGTCGAGACCTACCGCAACATGGCTCTGTTGGGCCTGCCGCTGGCGCGCGAGCTTTCACCCACCATTCGCGCCATCGAAGTCGAATTGACCGAGCTTATCGGATCGCTGTCCGCCGCGACCACTCCGGAAACCGTTCAGGCGGCGCTCACGGCGCTGCATGCCCTTTCGGTCCGCTCGGGCCAGGTCTCCGAACGCCTCGGCTATCGCTTTGCGGCAGGCCGGGCCTATGGCGAGGTGCTGCGCACCCGTCTTGCAGGCCTGCGCGAGAGCGGCACGACCAGCGGCTCCACCCTCACCCACTACATCGGCAATCGCGTCGATCCCGGCCTGGCCACCTGCGCGGCCCTAGAAAAGCGCCTGGCCGTGCTCTCGGACAAGATCGAGCGCGCCATCGCCCTGCTCGATGTCCGCATCGGCGTCGACATGCAGGTGCAGAACGCCACGCTGCTCGACAGTATTGCCCGCACCGCGCGCAGCCAGTTCCTGTTGCAGCGTACGGTGGAAGGCCTCTCGACCATTGCCATCAGCTATTACCTGCTGGGGATCATCGGCTATGCGCTGGCCGGCCCGCTCGAGCACCTGCATTGGGACAAGACCATGTCGTTGTCCCTGGCGGCGCCCTTCGTCGTTCTGCTGGTCTGGCTGATGGCCCGCTCTGTTCGCAAGGCCCACGAGCCGGCTTGAAGACCGGCGGCTCTACTTCATCCAGAAGACCGGTGTCAGGTCCACCGCGATCGGCTCATTCTTCTCGTTGGTGGCCATGATGTCGGCCATATGCGCCCACCAGCGCTTCATGACTTCGGTATTTGGCAGGTCCGCCATGGTGTGGTCCGCCCGCCGCCAGAGCACGCCGAACAGCGTGTTGGTCTCCTCGTCCAGATGGATGGAATAGTCCTTCACGCCCGCCTCATGCAGCAGGTCGACGAGTTCGG
>CAMLOA010000102.1 GCA_946481445.1 uncultured Devosia sp.
GAACCGCTCTTGCCCATGGTGTCGGTGGTGGCGAGCTTGTAGGCGAGGTAGAGCAGGTAGAGCGCGCTCAGCACCTTGAGGACACCGTGGCTGTGGGGGATGGCGTCGAACACGCCCATCAGCCCGATGCCCACCAGACCGACCATCAGCGTGAAGCCGATGCAGACCCCCAGCGCGTGGGGCACGGTGCGCAGGGCGCCAAAATTGACCCCCGACGCCATGAGCATGAGATTGTTGGGCCCCGGCGTTATCGAGGACACGAGGGCAAACAGGGCGAGAGCGGCGAGGACTTCGTAGGTCATGTGCGCAATGATTGCGCAGGACCTGCGCAATGTGCCATCAATATGCGGCATCCTGTCGGGAACTGGAGCAATTTCTGAGCAGAATGGACGCCAAGGACCATGAGATATTGTCCGAGCTCGAGCGGGACGGCCGTATCACCAACCTGGCGCTGGCCGCCCGGGTGGGTCTGTCGCCGTCGGCCTGCCTGCGGCGCGTGCAGGAAATGGAAAAGGCCGGCGTGATCACCGGCTATCGCGCCGTGACCGACCGCACCGCGCTCGGCGTTGGCTTCATCGCCTATATCGCGGTGGGGCTGTCGGACCATTCCCAGGCGGCGCAGCGGGCGTTCGAGCGGGCCGTGGCGCAGGCGCCGCAGGTGCGCGAGTGCCACAATGTCACCGGCACGATCGAGTATATCCTGCGGGTGGAAGTGGCCGATATCGGGGCCTACAAGAGCTTCCACACCGACGTGCTGGGCGCGCTGCCCGCGGTCCGGGCGCTGACCACCTATGTGGTACTCGATTCGAGCAAGGACCTGCGCGCCTAGGACCAATCGTCATCCACTGATGCTGGCCTGCAAATGCCGTTTCTCTGCGCTTCTGGTCCTCACGTACCCAGCGTACGCTCCGGTGCGGTTCACGAGAGCCGGCATTTTCGGCCCAGCCTGAGATGATGTCGATTGGTCCTAGCCTGAGCGTCAGGCGGCGTTGACCAGGGCCAGTGCCTTGTCCAGCAGTTCGGGGGTGGCGGCGGCGATGACGTTGCCGCCGGCGGTGGGCTCGGAACCGTCCCAGCAGGCAATGGCACCGCCGGCCTCGCGGATGATGGGCACCAGGGCGGCGATATCGTAGGTATTGAGGCGAGGCTCGATGACGAGATCGGCATGGCCGGCGGCGAGCAGGGCGTAGCCGTAACAATCCATGCCGAAGCGCTGCAGACGGGTGGCCGCCTCGATGGCTTCCCACTTGCCCCAGTGTTCGCCCTTGAACAGGTTGGGCGTGGTGGTGAAGACCTTGGCGGGGGCCAGATCGGTCTGGCCGCTGGCGCGGATGGGCAAGGCTTCCCCGGCGCGCCGATAGGTCGAGCGTCCCGGAACGGCGAGGAATGTCTCACCGATAAAGGGCTGGCTCATGATGCCGGCAATGGCGACCCCATCCTGGGCAAAGCCGATCAGCGTGCCCCAGACCGGCGCGCCGGAAATGAAAGCCCTGGTGCCATCGACGGGGTCGATGATCCAGCTGAAGCGGCCTTCGCCGGTCGTTCCCCATTCTTCCCCGATGATGGCGTGGTCGGGAAAGGCCTCGGCGATCACGGCGCGAATAGCCGTCTCGGCGCCGCGATCGGCCTCGGTCACCGGATCGAAGCCGGCGTCGAGTTTATTGTCGATGCCCAGCACCGTGCGAAACAGCGGCAGCGTGTACATGGCGGCGGCATCGGCGGCCGCCAGCAGGGTGGCTTCGACTTTTGCGAGATCGATGGTCATGGTGGGTTCCGGGGGCAGGAGCCTATTGGTAGACCCCTTCATATCCGCGGTGTCATTGCCGCGAAAGCGGGAACAACAGGTCGGCAGTGCGTGGCGGGCCGTCTACTCGGCCGCTTCCTTGTCCTGGCTGGTGCTGCCGACCAGGGCGACCAGGTCCAGCCCGATCAGGGCGAAGATCAGCCGCTCGCACAGGGCGCGCATGGCGTCGAAGCCCTCGTGCTTGGTGAGGGTTACCTCGTTCATGTAGAGGTGGCGGCTGATCTCGATCTGCAGGGCATGCACGCCATGCTGCGGACGGCCATAGGTGCGGGTGGCAAAGCCGCCGGCATAGGGGCGGTTGCGGGCGACGCGCAGGCCGGCCGAGGTGAAGATGGTCTCCACCAGGTCGACCAGAGCCGGTGCGCAGGTGGTGCCATAGCGGTCCCCCAGCACGATATCGGGAGCGGCCTTGTCGCTGTGGCGCGAGAGTCGCGGCATGGAGTGGCAGTCGATCAGCAGGGAGACGCCGAAGGCCGCCATGGCTTCGCTCAGCAGCTTCTGCAGCGCTTCGTGATAGGGGTGGTAGATGCCCTCGATGCGCATGCGTGCATCGTCCAGCGTCAGCCGGTCGCGGTAGATGGGCTTGTTCTCGGCCACGACGCGGGCCAGCGTGCCCAGGCCCGCAGCGACGCGGGGGCTGGTGGTGTTGAAGCGGTCCGACAGCGGCTCGACGAACATGGTGGGGTCCAGTTCCCAGGGCTCGCGGTTGACGTCGAGATAGGCGCGCGGGAAGTGGGCCCGCAGCATGGGCGCCCCCAGATGCGGCGCGCGGCCGAAGAGTTCGTCGACCCAGGCATCCTCTGACTGGCGGATGGAGAGGTGATCGAGCCGGGTCATGGCAAGGAAGCGCTCGGGGTAGACCCGGCCGGAATGGCCCGAATTGAACACGACGGGTGCGACCAGCCGACGCGGCCGGATGGTCTCGAATGCCGGCTGATCCCAATAGTCGGACCGCACGCTGCCTCCCCCAAGGGGCGCCGGTTGGCCGGCGCCAGGTGATTTGTCCTGCAAGTGTCGCGCTTTGGGGCGGGCTTGTCCAGATTGTCGCAAAATCGAGAGCGGCGGCCGGTCCACGGGAGCGATTTTGCCCCAGGGCGCCGGTTCGAAGTTGCAGAAGCGCAAACTTCGCTTAAACATCGCGCGATAGAGTGCGACTCACCCCGCATGGACGTATGACGTGCCGGCCGAACGGAGAGGTTTTTCATGAAGCGGATTCTGCTCGCCGAAGACGACAACGACATGCGCCAGTTCCTGACGCGGGCGCTCAAGAACGCCGGCTACGAGGTCGTGTCGTTCGACAATGGGCTTTCGGCCTATGAGCGGCTGCGCGAAGAGCCTTTCGCGCTGCTGCTGAGCGATATCGTGATGCCCGAAATGGACGGGATCGAACTGGCGCGGCGCGCCACTGAACTCGATCCCGACCTCAAGGTGATGTTCATCACCGGCTTTGCCGCAGTGGCGCTCAACCCGGACAGCGATGCGCCCAAGGATGCCTCGGTGCTCTCCAAGCCGTTCCACCTCAAGGACCTGGTCAACGAAGTCGAGCGCCTGCTGGCCGCCTAGTTCGGCGTACCAGGGTGGCAGCGGTGGCCTATGCACCTGCCCGCGCCGGATGACACCGCGAGGGAAAGCCATCGGGTTTCCACACCGGTTACAGAAGTTCGATCTGACCTCTTGACCCCTTCGGGGTTTTTATGGTCTATCCGCGCCACCGGAACGGCTCTGGCGGTTCCGGCCCGGAGAGATGGGCGTATAGCTCAGCGGGAGAGCACTACGTTGACATCGTAGGGGTCACAAGTTCGATCCTTGTTACGCCCACCATCTCTTTTCCTGCCATTGGCAGAGGGTGCATAGCTCAGCGGGAGAGCACTACCTTCACACGGTAGGGGTCACAGGTTCAATCCCTGTTGCACCCACCATTTACCTCGTTTCCGGTCGATGGTGGCCTGCTAGCGCCGAAGCCCTGCGCTTCGGGTGCTCACATGCGCATGCACACTGCGCTCCGGTTCTCACAGATCGCCGCTTTGGGCTCACCGCAGGATTGTGGTTTGCCCCGGGCACAGATGCGCGTGGGGCGACGCGGACATGGATTCCAGCCTGCGTCGTAATGACATCGCGGATGTGGGCGGATCACCCCGTCGCGGCCAGCTTTTCCTCGACCAGCACGATCTCCTCGTTGCCGTCGATGTAGTCGTCGAACAGCACCGTCGTGCTGTCGGGCGTGCCGATGACGAAAGCCAGCTGGCCGGGGCCGGTGAGGCGGCGCATGGGGACGTGGGGCTGGTCGACCGTGCAGGAATAGTGCCCGCCCGAAAGGGTGGTGAAGGGCAGGCCGCGCCAGGTGGCGGTCGAGGTCAGGTGGACATGGCCGGCAATGACCTGGCGGATATCGGGATGGGTCTTGAGCGCGTCGATGAAGGCATCGGGCTCGAGAATGCGGATATCGTCGGACTCGATGTGCAGCGCATTGGCATTGTGATGCAGGATGACCACGACAGGCCTATCCATGGCCTCGGCCAGGCGCTCGTGCAGCCAGCCGATCTGGGTGGCGGTGAGGACGCCATCGACGCGGCCGGGCTCGGAGGAATCGAGCAGGATGACGCGATAGCCCTTGATGTCGATGACCTTGTCGACCTTGCCGGTGGCGGCGACATGACCCATGCCGAAGACCGAGAGAAAGCTATCGCGATGATCGTGATTGCCCAGGGTGATGTGCACAGGGATGGGCAGGCGGGCGACCAGGGCCTGGAGCCGCTCATAGGCCGCTGGCTGGCCCAGATCGGCCAGGTCCCCAGCCAGAACGCAGAAATCGGCATTGCCATAGCGTGCGACGATGGCCTCGACAGCGGTCTGCAGGCGCGCGCCGGTGTCCAGCGTCATGGACAATTCGCCCTCGGGCATGACGTGCAGGTCGCTGAGGACGACGAATTTGAGGGTCATGTTATATCCTCCCAGTTGTCCAGCGCGTGGCCTCACCCCACCCTCGATCCCTCCCCATCGAGGGGAGGGAGGCGCGGGCTGAGGGGCCAGTGCATGGCGATGGCTCCTAGCGCGCCAGCATGACCCTGTGGTGACGGAAAAGTCGAGGCGCTACCACATGGTGGCTTTGGCCCGCTCCGGCCATGCCTTGTCATAGCTGTCGCCGCCCACTTCACCGGCGGTCATGGAAGCGAGGATTTCGCCCGGCGTGGGCAGACTTGCCGTGTCGATGTGGCGGGCGGGGTTCCAGAGTTCGGAGCGCACGATGGCGCGGGCACACTGGAAGTAGAGTTCGTCGATCTTCATCACGATGACCGAGCGGGGCGCCTTGCCCTCGACCGCGAAACTGGCCAGCAGCTCCGGATCGATGCTCAGGTGCGCCTTGCCATTGGCGCGGAAGGTGGTGCCCGAGCCGGGCAGCAGGAACAGGAAGGCGACGCGCGGGTCGCGCACGATATTGCGCAGCGAATCGATGCGGTTGTTGCCGCGCCGGTCGGGCATCATCAGGGTCTCGTCGTCGTGGATGCGCACGAAGCCGGGCTGGTCGCCGCGCGGCGAGCAATCGATGCCCTCGGGGCCCACCGTGGCCAGGGCGGCGAAGGGACTGGCCTCGATCAGCCGCCGGTAGGGCGGCGTCATCCTTTGGGCCACCTTGACGGTGGAGGCGGCCACCGGAGCCGGTGTATAAAGGGCTTCGAGCTGTTCGACGGACGTGACGATGGACATGGTGGACAAGGGCCCGTGCGGGGGTGGGTTGGGAACGTAACCAAGCCTATATCGATTGCGAATGACAGTGCGACAAAGGAGTGAACCCATGGATACCCATGCCTTCAAGGTAACGCGCACCGATGCGGAATGGCGGCAGAGGCTGACGCCAGAGCAGTACCAGGTGATGCGCAACCACGGCACCGAGCGGCCGGGCAGCTGTGCACTGCTCTACGAGAAGCGCCAGGGCACGTTTGCCTGCGCCGGCTGCGATACGCCGCTGTTCGAATCGAGCCTCAAGTTCGAAAGCGGAACCGGCTGGCCCAGCTTCAACGATCCGCTGCCTGGATCGGTGGAGGAAACCGTGGATCGCAGCCATGGCATGGTGCGCACGGAAGTGCATTGCGCCACCTGCGGCAGCCATCTGGGCCATGTCTTCCCGGACGGGCCGCCGCCCACCGGGCTGCGCTATTGCATCAACGGGGTAGCGCTCAACTTCACGCCCAAGGCGTGAGGATTTCGGCCAACATTTCCATGCTTTATCCCGAGCATGGATTTCTCGACCGGTTCGACGCCGCGGCGGATGATGGCTTTCGCGGCGTCGAATGCGTCTCGCCCTTCGAGGTGGAGGCCGAGGCGATCGCAGAGCGGCTGAGTGCCAACGGTCTCGAGCAGGTGCTGTTCAACGCACCGGCCGGCAACTGGGCGGCGGGCGACCGGGGCATGGCCTCAATCCCCGGGCGCGAGGCGGAATTTGCCGAGGGGATCGAACGGGCAATTGTCTATGCGCAGGTGCTCAATTGCCGGCGCGTGCATGTCATGGCCGGTCTCGTGCCGGAGGGCGTCTCCGCCGAGGAAGCGGAGGCAAGGCTGGTGGCGAACCTGCAGCTGGCCGCGGACCGCCTGCAGCATGCCGGAGTACGGGCGCTGTGCGAGCCGATCAATCCGGTGGACATGCCCGGCTATGGCCTCAACTCGCTGGCGCAGGCCGAGCGGGTGATCGCGGCGGTCGGGCACGACAATCTCTATCTGCAGTATGACGTCTATCACATGGCCATGACCGGGGCGGACCTGGTGGACGATTTCAACCGACTGCTGCCCCGCATCGCCCATGTGCAGGTGGCCGACAAGCCCGGGCGGCACGAGCCGGGCACGGGCAGCATCGACTATGGCGCGGTGTTCGCGGCGATCGAGGCGTCCCGCTATGACGGCTGGGTGGGGGCGGAGTATCGGCCAGCGGCGGGGACCAGCGCCGGGCTGGGGTGGATGGCGGGGCTTTGAGGGCAGGGGTCATCGGGCGTACATGAGCCGCGTTCGCAGTCGACACCCTCCCCCTTGTGGGGAGGGATCAAGGGTTGGGGTCGGTTGGCCCATATGTGGGG
>CAMLOA010000103.1 GCA_946481445.1 uncultured Devosia sp.
CCTTCCCACTTGTTGGGCGCGGTCTGGACCGCGGTCACCACGTCCTTGCCCACAAAGGCAAGGTTTTCTTCCGTGGCCGAATTGCCCTTGAGTTCGTTGAGCACGCCGCACAGCTTGGTGCCGTCGCCACAGAGCTCGAAGGTGAATGTGGTGCCCCAACGATCCTACCAGACGCCATCGGGCGTGACCTGGCTCTGGGCGATAACCGGGGTGGCGAGCGCCGCAAGGGCGATGGTAGTGGCTGCAAATGCCTTGAACATGTTCGTTCTCCGCAGGAAATTGGTGTTCATACGGACAAGCCGTACGGTTGGATTTGATTTACCCGCCTTGTGCCAGCCAAACGTGGCAGGGATCGGGAGCGTTGCGGGGGTGCGACAATTGTGATCGGCCGGTGCGAGGCCACGGCGCTCTGCTGCTGGCCAAACTACCGCCATACCACAAGAAAAGCGGACGGCTGCCGGGTCTTAGCGCGTAAAGGTGGCGGCGACCTCGATATGGGTCGACCAGACGAACTGGTCCACCGCCACCAGGTTCGCCATGGAATAGCCACTATTGACCAGGGTCGCCGCGTCGCGGGCGAAGGTGCGTGGGTCGCAAGCGACCATGACGATGGTGCGCACCTTGGACTGGGCCAGTTCACGCACCTGCGCCTCGGCACCGGCGCGGGGTGGATCAAGCACCACGGCCTCATAGGGCAGCTCGAAACGGGTGAGCGGATCGCGGAACAGGTCGCGGCTTTTTGCCGTGACCTCGCGCAGTCCCTTGGCGAAGCGACGGGCCTTGTCGAGCGCGGCAATGGCGGCCTTGTCGCTGTCGGCGGCAAAGACCGGGCGGGTCTCGGCCAGTCGCAGGGCGAACGGGCCGACACCGCAAAACAGATCCGCCACCGTGCGGGCCTTGCCAATGGCGGCCACCACATAATCTCCTAGTGCAGTCTCGGCAGCCTCGGTCGCTTGCAGAAAACCGCCGATGGGCAGTTCCACCTGTGCCCGACCCATGGCCACCAGTGGCGGCTGGGTCTGAAGGAGCATCTCGCCATTGAGGGCCAGCCGGGCCAGGCCGAAGCGGGCAACGAGCGGGGTCAGCCTGTCGGCCCGCGCCTGCTTCTTCTCGGTGCGGATAGCGACATCGAGGCCGGTCCGGGTTGCGGTGAAGCTGACATCGGCTTCGCCGACGGCCTCCAGCACGGCGCGGGCAATGTCGGGCGCCCGGGCCAGCGCCGGCACGAGGATGGGGCAGGCATCGAGATCATGCACCTGGTGGCTGCGCAGGCGCATATAGCCAGCACCCTCGCGGCGGGCATGGAGGGTGGCCCGGCGGCGCCCTGCCCCGGCAGCGTCGATGAAGCGGGTGACAGTGTGATCGAGCCCGGCAAAGCGCAGCGGCGTTTCGATGAGGCCGGTCTTGAAGGCGACGTAGCTCTGGCGGTCCATATGCTGGAGCTGGCAGCCGCCGCAGGCGCCGAAATGGGGGCAGAAAGGGGCGATGCGGGCCGGGCTGGGGGCGAGAATGTCGACCAGGCTGCCGCGCTCACCCTCGGCCTCGATCGCCACCGTTTCGCCGGGCAAAGCCAGCGGCACGAAGACCTTGCGGCCATCGATCTCGGCAACACCCTCGCCCTTGTGGCCGAGGCTGGTGATGGTGGTGGTGTGGGTCATGGCGGTCCGGGGCTTGCTGGCGGTTCAGTAGCCTGTCCCATCCGCTGTGCCAATCTCCCTCTCCCATGGAGGGAGAGGGTGGATCGGCCGCAGAGTGAGGCGGGTGAGCCTGCCGCGCTCACCCATTCTCGGCGCCTGGGGAAGCGACCCCCATCCGCCCTTCGGGCACCTTCTCCCACAAGGGGAGAAGGACAAGGCCCCAGCCGTGCCTATCGGCTCGCCCATTCCAGCAGGCTGGCCAGGGCGACGAAGGGCACGCCGGCATGTTCGGAAAGGCCCGAGGCGCAGGTGCTGACGGTGGAGACGCCCAAGGTGCAACCGTGCGGAATGTCCTGCTTGGCAAAACGGGTGGCATGGGCGTTGAGTTCGGGGATGAACAGGCCCTTGTCGCCGGCATAGCCGCAGCAGGTGACCGAGGAGAGAACGGCGACCCGGTCGGCGCAGGCGCCGGCGATGGCTTCGGTCAAAGGCTGTTCGGCCAGGCGCTGGGCCGAGCAATTGTGATGCACGGCGATGACGGGGAGCTTCTGCGTGATGGTCAGCCGGGGCAGGACATGGCTGGCGAGAAACTGGGCGGAATCGAGCACCGACGCATCGCCGGGAAAGTCACGCAGATGCTTGGCGCAGGTGGAGGCATCGGTGACGATGCCAAGCCGGCCGGCGTCGGACAGGGCCGACAGTTCCTGCTTGAGGGCGCTGCCCACGATTGCCGCCTGTTCCGGAAAACCCTTGGACTGGAAGGGCTGGCCGCAGCATTGGCCATTGAGGTGATCGGGCACGACGACATCGTAGCCAGCGCGCTCGAGAAGGACGAGCATGGCATCGGGGCCGGGCAACAGGTCATGCTCGGTTTTCGGGGCGCCGAACAGGCGGCTGGGGCAGGCCGGGAAATAGACGATGGACGGACGGCCCGATTGAGCGATGGGCACCGGGAAGCCGGTGCGGCGCGGATCCTGCCGCGTCTCGCGCGCTTTGGGAGCACCGGGGCCATGGCTGAGGGCGCGGGAGACGCGCGGCACGCGCTTGCCACTCAGCCTTCGCGCTGTTTCGGTGATCGCCTCGACAGCAGGAGCAGGAATGACGGCGCGGGCGGCATCGGCCAGGGCGACGCCACCGCGCATCATGGTTTCGACCGCGCTGCGATGATCGGCGGCAAAGCCGGCGACGGACTGGGCCATGCCACCCCTGCGGGTCGCGCGCTGGCCGATGACCATGGTGCCGGTCTCGATACCGACCGGGCAGCGCAGGGAACAGAGGTTGCAGGCGGCGCAGGTATCGAGGCCGGGATACTGGAAATCGGCATCGAGACGCCTGAGGCGCTCAGGGTCCTCGCCCGAGGCGCGCAACCGTTCACGCTCGCGGGTGACGGCAATGCGCTGGCGCGGCGTGAGGGTCAGGTGATGGCTGGGGCAGGCCGGTTCGCAGAAGCCGCATTCGATGCAGAGATCGACCAGTTCATCGGCCAGGGGCATGACCTTGAGGTTCTGGATGTGCACGTTGGGATCGGCATTGAGCAGCACGCCGGGATTGAGCAGGCCCTCGGGGTCGAACAGGGCCTTGATGCGGTGCATCAGGGCATAGGCCTTGGGTCCCCATTCAGTCTCAACGAATGGGGCGATGGCACGGCCGGTACCATGCTCGGCCTTGAGCGAGCCGCCATACTGGACCGAGACCAGCTGCGACAGGTCATGGGAGAAGCGATCGAACTTTTCCGCCGATCCCGGCTTGGAAAAGTCGTCGCTCATCTGGAAATGCAGGTTTCCGGCCAAGGCGTGGCCGAAGATGATGGCATCGTCATAGCCGTGTTCGTCGAGCAACTGGCGCATGTCGATGACGAAATCGGCGAGGCGCTCGATGGGAGCCGCAACGTCTTCGGTCAGCATCGAGGTGCCCTTGGGGCGCGCGGCCCCGCCCGAGGCGAAGAAGCCCTTGCGGATATCCCAGAGGGCATGGCTGCGATGCTCGTCGGTGGAAAAATCGACATGGGTGGCGCCGTGGCGGGTGAGCAGGGCCACCGTCTTGTCGGTCTCGACCGTGAGCGTCTCCGCATCGGGTGCGGTCACGTCGATCAGCACGGCGGGAGAAGTGTCGGTGAGCCAGGGGAGGAGCGGCGCCATAGGCGGCAGGTGTTCCACCGTGGCGAGGGCGCGGCGCTCGATATATTCGGCAGCGGTGACGCCCGTCGTGACCTGCACCCCGCCATTGGCCATCTCGATGATGGCGCGGCCGGCCGATTGCGGATCGGGGAAGGGGACGAGCGCAGTGGCCTTGAAGGGGTGCTCGGGTACGGTGTCATAGGTCACTTCGGAGACGAAGCCGAGCGTGCCTTCGGACCCGACCATGAGATGGGTGAGGATGTCGAGCGGGTCGTGGAAATCGACTAGGGCATTGAGCGAATAGCCCACCGTGTTCTTGATGCGGTACTTTTTTCGGATCAGCGCTACGAGGTCGGCATCGGCCATGACCTGGTGATGCAGGGCATGGAGGCCATCGAGCATGGTCTTGTGGCTGATGCGGAAGGCGTTGCAGCACTCAGGATCGCCGGAATCCAGCATGGTCCCGTCGGTCAGCACGATCCTGAGCCGGGCCATGGTGTGATAGGTGTTCTGCGCCACACCACAGCACATGCCCGACGAATTGTTGTTGACCACGCCGCCGATCTTGCAGGTGGCCTGCGATGCCGGGTCAGGCCCGATCTTGCGGTTGAAGGGCTTGAGTGCCCTGTTGGCCTGGGCGACGACGATGGCGGGGCCCAGAGTGATCTGGTCGGCGCCCGGATGGATCTCAAGCTTGCGCCAGCCATCGCCCAGCACAGCCAGGACGCCGTCGGTGACGGCCTGGCCCGAGAGCGACGTACCGGCGGCGCGGAAGGTGATGGGCAGCTTTTCGGCGCGGGCAGCGGCCATGACGGCGCGCACCTCGTCCTCGGAATTGATGAAGACCACCACGGCGGGGATCAGCCGGTAGGAACTGGCATCGCCGCTCCAGGCATAGGTCATCAGCGGATCGGTGTAGATATTGCCGCGCACCTGCCCCTTGAGGCGGGCGGCAACACGTTCACCGGCCGCCTGCCGCTCGGGCGTGGCGGCTCGGGGCTGGGTAGAGAAGTCAGGGGCGAGCTGCATGGTCGGATGCTAACATGTCAGTTTGGGACCGCGAAGAGGCCTTGTGTTTGGCGTCCAACCGTCCGCATCATGCGACATGGATGTCACTCTGTACAAGTCCGGACCTGCGCTTTCGGACTGTATTGAGTCGATTGTGCATTTCTCCGGTTACGATCCGGCCTGGGGTTCGGCTGGGCGGCACTCAGCGTGGGCGTGCTGGCGCTGTTCGAGCGGCGGCCGCTAGGCTACTCCCTCATAATGGTGGCTACCTCACGGTGAAGGGGCTTGCCAGAGCCGCCATGGCGGGGGTTTGCTGAGGCATGGACGTGACGCTGCACCGACCGGGGCCCCATTTGAGCGACTGTGTCGCCGCCATGATCCATTTCTCCGGCTACCTGCCCGCCCACCAGCGGGAGAAGTTGCTGCCCGATGGGCAGATGGAGCTGGTGATCGACCTCACCGACCGGCCGAAACGGCTGTTTCGCGATGAAACCAGCTCCGCCGGGGACGACTTCCGCCGGGCCTGGATTTCGGGCGTGCATGAACGGCCCATCGTGATCGAGGCCCAGCCGATGGCCGCCATGCTGGTGGTGGCCTTCACCCCGGGCGGTGCACTGCCCTTCCTGCGGGAACAGGCGCATGCCCTGGCGGGGCGGGTCCTGGAACTGGACGCCGTCCTTGGCGGCGGCGCGGGCAGCCTGCGCGACCGGGTGCTGTCGGGGCGCAACCCGGCCGAGATGTTTGCCCTGGCCGAAGGCTGGCTGCTGGAGCGCAGCGGCGGGCCGGCGCGACGCGACGCCCTGCTCGTGCACCTTGTTGGTCGAATCGAGGCGGGTGCCGGGCCGATCCGGTCACTTGTTGCCGAGACCGGCCGTTCGGAACGGCATATCCAGATGCTGGCGCAAAGCTGGCTGGGCACGAGCCTGAAGGGCTATGCGCGCATGCGGCGGTTCCAGCGGGTGCTGCGGGCGGTCCGCCCTGGGGCGGGACCGGATTGGGCCGATCTCGCCAATGCCGAGGGCTATTTCGACCAGCCGCACCTGCATCATGACTTCGTTGCTTTCGCGGGCATGACGCCGGGCACGTTTGCCGCCCGCTATGCCGGCGCCACGGACTTCCTCCCAATCGTCGCACCGGCCGATTGCGGATTTCTACAAGACCGCGAGAATGCCGTTCCGGCATGATCGCGTCACGTCAACGGGGGAGATTTGAGGCATGCCCATGGTCAATTGGCTGGCGGTGATCGCCGCGGCTTTGTCGATGTTCGTGATCGGGGGGCTCTGGTACTCGCCGCTGCTCTTCGACAAGGCCTGGCGGCGTGCGGCCAATGTCAGTGACGAACAGGTCGCCGGAGGCAATCCGGCACTGATCTTCGGCGGCGCCTTCGTGCTGGCCTTGCTGATGGCAGCCAACCTTGCCTTCTTCATCAGCGGGCCGGAAGTGACGCTGGCCTTCGCCGTGGGCGCCGCCCTGGCGGCCGGGCTGGGCTGGGCGGCACTGAGCGTAGGGATCCTTACGCTGTTCGAGCGGCGGCCGCTAAGCTACTTCCTCATCAATGGCGGCTACCTCACGGTGAGCTTTGCCGTGATGGGCCTGATCCTGGGGCTATGGCGGTAGCCGGACCGGGCTAAAGCCCGATCATCTCGCGCGGCGGCCCGGGGAAGCGGCTGTACCCGGTCATGGTTGCCTTGTCGCCCAGCAGGTCGTGCACAGCCCGCGCGGCCTGGTCGATGGCCGAATGCACATAGGCATAGGCACCCGAATCGGAATTGGCGATGGCAATGCGGCCCCAGGGCCGGCGCGCCGTCTCGATCGGCAGCGGGCCATCGGGCCAGTACTGGTCCCAGGGCCGCATGTATTCGAGCGCGTAGCCGTGGCTCCAGCGATTGCAGGTTATGGCCTCGATGTCGGTAGCGGCGTCGAAACCGAACGGCCCGAGCGATCGCTGCAGCAGGTCGCGAATGTCGCGCTCCATATCCTCGAAGGTGATGGTCGTCAGCTCGTAGCGACCAGCCTGGGCCTGTTCGCGCGCACTCATGGTGGGATCACCGGTCAGCGGAATGGTCGAGAGG
>CAMLOA010000104.1 GCA_946481445.1 uncultured Devosia sp.
GCCCCCACTCGCAACAATATCCGCGCCAATGCCCACGCCTTGGCCCGCTATGCCATCCTCTGCCAGGAGGCGGGCATCGTGCCGGTGGTGGAGCCCGAGGTGGTCGGCGATGGCGATCCGGGCAACCATTCCATGGAGCGCTGCGCCAGCGTCACCGGTGACGTGCTGGAAGCCACGTTCAAGGAACTGCGCCTGGCCGGAGTGGACCTCGCCGGCATGCTGCTCAAGCCCAACATGGTGCTGCCCGGCGTCAATTCGCGCGAGCGCCCGACCTACGAGGATGTGGCCAAGCGGACCGTGGCCGTGCTGCGCGAGCATGTGCCGGCCGCTGTACCCGGCATTGCCTTCCTCTCCGGCGGCCAGACCGACGAGGAAGCCACTGCGCATCTTTCGGCCATGAACCAGATCGCCAACAAGCCCTGGCCGCTGACCTTCTCCTATGGGCGCGCCCTGCAGAACGTGGCCCTTCGCACCTGGGCCGGCCGCCGCGAGAACTTCCCCCAGGCCCAGGCCGCCTTCACCCACCGCGCCCGCATGAACTCCCTGGCTGCCCTGGGCACCTGGACCGGCGAACTCGACCGCGCGGCCTGACACCAAGTTCTACCCGACGTCCCAACGTCACCACTGCAATGCGCGCCTTCCTCCCGGGGGCGCGCATTTTCTTTTGAACCGGGCCGTGGCTTGGCCTATTGGAAAGGCCTCCTCTTTGTTGCCAAAATGGCACCGGAAGAAGGGGTGGGGCCCAAACGGCTCCAGGTGTTGCGTCGCGAGGCCATTGCACCCTGCTCCAGCGTCGAGTAACCGCACAGCCATGGTTCCCCAGCTCTACCTCATCACCCCCGCAGACCCGGACACCGGCGCACTCCCCGCAGCGCTCATGGCCATGCTCAGCGCCGCCGAGTTCTCGGCCATGCTGGTTCGCCGCGGCACGCTCGACGATGCAGCCTATGCCGGGCTGGCCAAGACGATCGTCAATATCGGCCAGGGCGCCGGATGCGCCGTGCTGGTGGAAGATGACGCGGCCCTGGCCAAGCGCATCGGGGCCGATGGGGTCCACGTCTCGGGCGGCCTCAAGGCGGTCAGGGACGCTATTGCAGTGGTGAAGCCGGACCTGATCGTGGGTGCGGGAAACCTGCGCACCCGGCACGATGCGATGACCGCCGGCGAGATGGATATCGACTATGTCCTGTTCGGCCCGCTCGAGGGCAGCACCGATCCCGCCGCCGCCGACCTGGCGGGATGGTGGGCGGAGACTTTCGAGGTCCCGGCCGTGCTGAGCGACCCGGGCGCATCGGCCGGTGCCGTGGATGCGCGCAACGCCGAATTCCTGGCGCTGTCGACCAGCGCCTGGGCCGGAGGGCCGGCGGCAGCGCGGGCAATCGTGTCGGCGCTGGCGGAGCAGGCCTGATGCGCCGCACCCTGATCATCATCGCGCTGCTGGGCCTGGCGGCCCCGGGGCTGGCACAGGATGCCCAGCCCGAAGCGGAGGCGCAGTCCGAGAACCCGGCCGAGATCATCAGCGAGCAGGTCTTCGGCCCGCGCGTGCCCACCGACTATGCCTTTGGCGCCTTCCAGCGCGGCTATTTCCTGACCGCGCTCGAATATGCCCTTCCCCGGGCCGAGCAGGGCGATGCCGCCGCCCAGACGCTGATCGCCGAAATCTACGCCAAGGGCCTGGGCGTGGCGCAGAATGCGGAACGCGCCGCCGGCTGGTACCAGCTGGCCAGCAACAATGGCGACATGCTGGCCACGTTCGAGCTGGGCACCTATTACCAGGATGGCGTGGGCGTTCCCAGGAACCGGGCCCGCGCGGCCGAACTGTTCAAGCGCGCCGCCGCCGCCGGCTATGTTCCGGCCAAATACAACCTGGCCCTGCTGCATGTGGAAGGCATCTATGCCGAACCGAGCCTATCCGCAGCCGCAGCGCTGATGAAGGAAGCTGCCGACACCGAACTGCCCGAGGCGCAATACGACTACGGCATGATGCTGATCGAAGGCGCCGGCGTGGCGCCCGATCCGGCCGAGGCGGCCCGCTATATTGCCCTTGCTGCGGAACAGAACCTCATCGAGGCGCAGGTGGACTACGCGACCCTGCTCTATCTCGGCCAGGGCGTTGAACGGAACGTCGAGGAAGCGGTCCGCTGGTATGCCCGCGCGGCCGACGCCGGCAATGCGGTGGCCCAGAACCGCTATGCCAAGCTTCTGGCCGTGGGCGAAGGCACTGCCATAGATCTCGAGAGCGCGGCCATGTGGCGCGCTTTGGCCCGCCGGCAGGGGCTTACCGACCCTTCGCTCGACCGGCTGCTGGTGTCCATTCCTGCCGACGCCCTTGCGCGCGCCGAAGAGCGCGCCCGCTTCTGGCCGTCGACCCCGCCCACCGCCGAGACCATCCTCGAAATTCCGACCACCCCGTCCGCGCCGGCGGAGGAAAGCCTTCCGGCGCCCACCGATGCCGACGAGGCCCCGGCGCCTCCGCCGGACGAGGCCGCCGCGCAAGACCCTTGAACCGCGGGGCGTTCTCGGGCAATAAGCCCGCCACGCCTCTATCCACCAGCTCCGCGCTCAAGGCCTGCCGCAAATGCGGCATGCCCGGAACCGCACTTCGAAAGCTCCCCATGGCCAAGATCAACGGCAACGAAATCCGGCCCGGTTTCGTCATCAACCACCAGGACCGCCTGTGGGTGGCCGTCAAGGTCGATCACGTCAAGCCGGGCAAGGGCGGCGCCTATGCACAGGTCGAGCTCAAGGCCATCCTGGGCGGCTCCAAGCTCAACGAGCGCTTTCGTTCTGCCGAAACCGTTGAAACGGTCGATCTCGAATATCGCGACTTCACCTTCCTCTACGAACAGGGCGAACAGCTCGTCTTCATGGACCAGGAAAGCTACGAGCAGGTCGAACTGGACAAGGACTTCATCGGCGAGCGCGCCGCCTTCCTCCAGGATGGCATGAAGATCACGCTCGAAATGCACGAGGCGACGCCGCTTGGCGTGCGGTTCCCGCCCAATGTGGTGGTGGAAGTCACTGAGGTCGATCCGGTGCAGAAGGGCCAGAGCGTCTCGAGCCAGTTCAAGCCTGCCCGGCTGGCCAATGGCCTCCGCGTCATGGTACCGCCCTTTATCGCCGTCGGCGAACGCATCGTCGTCGACACTGCCGAAGCCACCTATATGCGCCGCGCGGAGTAACCCATGGCCCGTTCCGCCATTCTCAACGTCATGGTCAGCGCCGCCATCAAGGCGGGCAAGTCCCTGACCAAGGACTTCGCCGAAGTCGAAAACCTGCAGGTGTCCCGCAAGGGACCGGCCGATTTCGTCTCCAAGGCCGACCTGCGCGCCGAGCAGATCGTGTTCGATGAACTGAGGAAGGCCCGGCCCACCTATGCTTTCCTGATGGAAGAGGGCGGCGAGGTGACCGGCACCGATGGCCAGCACCGCTGGATCATCGATCCGCTGGACGGCACCACCAACTTCCTCCACTCCATCCCGCTCTTTGCGGTGGCCATAGCACTCGAACGCGCCAACGAAATCGTCGCCTCGGTGATCTACAATCCCGTGCTCGACGAGCTCTATACCGCCGAAAAGGGCGGCGGCTCGTGGCTCAACGACCGCAAGCGCCTGCGCGTCGCAGGCCGCCGCGCCCTTGCCGACGCCGTCGTGTCCACCGGCATCAAGACGCAGGGCACCGCCTACGATACGCTGCAGCTGCGCCAGCTCGCCCACATCAACCCTGCCGTTGCCGGCATCCGCCGCTCCGGATCGATCTCGGTGGATATGGCCTGGCTGGCCTCGGGCCGGTTCGACGCGCTCTACGAGGCCGGCCTGGCCCCCTGGGACGTGGCGCCCGGCCTGCTGCTGGTCAAGGAGGCCGGCGGCTTCGTTTCCGACTTCGCCGGCACGACCGGCTCGGTGTGGAACGGCCAGGTCGTGGCGGGCAACGAGGCCCTGCAGGCCGCCCTGCTCAAGCAGCTCAAGCCGATCCAGTAAGGCTCAATCGGCCGGCTCCAGCAGCCGGTCCCACGCCGCATAGAGCGTGGAGTGCAGCAATTGCTGGCCATCCCCGAAACGCAGGACCACCAGGTCGCGTTCGGGCATGAGATAGAGCATCTGCCCGCCCTGCCCCATGAAGTAGGTGAACGGACCCGCCAGTGTCGCGCCCGGCCGGTCCAGCACGTCCTGCTTGGTGTGCGGACCATAGTGACCCAGCCGGCGCAGGTCGGCGGCGACATCGAGGCCCAGATACTCGCGCCAGAGGGCGTCGGGCAGGAAGGGCACGCCCCCACTGCCATTGCCCGCCAGGAAGATCCCCACGCGGATCCAGTCGCGCGCGGTGGCATAGAGGCAGCAATAGGCCGAAACGGGCATGCCTTCGCCCGGCTGCCGCCAGAAGGCGTCTGTCGCGCCCGACGGCGCCCAGATCGCTTCCGAGAGCAGGTCCGGCAGCGGGCGCCCGTAGAGACCCTCGAGCACCTTTCCCAGCAGGGCCGTATTGATGTTCTGGTAGTTGAAGGCCTGATCACCCTGCTCGGCCGTCAGGGCCGGACCCACGGCATCCAGCCCGACGAAGTGCAGCCGCGCCATGGGCCCGAAGGGATTGGGCGCCGTCTCGCTGTCCTTGCCCAGACTGTCCGGCGTCTTGCCGTCACTCTCGAAATGAATGCCCGCCCGCATCATCAGCAAGGCCCGCAGCGTGACATGGGCCACGCCGGGATAGTCCGGCAGAAACTCGCCCAGCCGCTGATCGAGACTGCCGAGCCTGCCATCGGCCAAAGCGCGGAACACCAGCGCCCCAACCAGGCTCTTGACCATGGAGAACGAATTGAACCGCGTGTCTGCCCCCGCGCCCGGCGCGTAATGCTCGAGTTCGAGCCTGCCCCGATGGGCCACGAGCAGGGCCTGGCCGCTGCTGCCGACAAACAGATCGTCCAGTTGAGCGCCCAGCGGTCGCCCGGGCGGCAGGGTTTCCACCGCCCCGCCGGCGACGCGGGCGACACTGCCCGATCCTGCCCAGACCAGCGGCGGCAGGCCTTCCGAGACAAGCCGGGGCAGGTAGGGAGCATAGGCCAGGACGCCTCCCGTGGCGGCCAGCACCATGACCAGCCCTGCCAGTATCCATCTCTGCAAGGTCGCACCTCCCTGTCCCGGGGCTCTTGGTGCGGCGCAAAGCCGCCTGAATTGCGGCATGAGGCCGGTAACGCAGCCGTTAACCTTTTGCATTGTCAGCCCCATCGGGGCTGACTACTCTTGCGCGCATGTGATTTGGCGTGAGGGCAAGGGCAGAAGGCACGATGACGCAAGGCTACGATCCCTATCATCTCGCCAGCCCGACGGTTTACCTGGTCAAGATCCTGATTTTCCTGGTGCTGGTCGGCCTCGTGGCCGCCATCCTGTTCACCAACATCGTCGCTTTCTTCTGGGCCAACCCCTTCATCAATTCGATGATCTTCTTTGCCCTGGCGGTGGGCATCTTCCTCAGTTTCCGTCAGATCGTCCGCTTGTTCCCCGAAGTGAAATGGGTCAATTCGCTTCAGGACGGCACCGCTACCAATGTGCGTCCGCCCATCCTGCTGGCCCCCGTCGCCGGCATCCTGCGCGAGCGGATCGGGGAGGCGGTCATCACCCCGTCCTCCATGCGCTCGATCCTCGACTCGGTCGGCAACCGGCTGGACGAGGCCAAGGACACCTCGCGCTACCTCACGGGCCTGCTGGTCTTCCTGGGCCTGATGGGGACGTTTTATGGCCTGCTGGAAACCGTGAGCTCGGTGGCCGGGGTGATCAATGCGCTGGACGTGACGTCGGCGGATACGGCGGCGCTCTTCGCCAATCTCAAGGACGGGCTCGCCGCACCCCTGGGCGGCATGGGCACGGCGTTCTCGTCATCCCTGTTCGGCCTCGCCGGCTCGCTCGTGCTGGGCTTTCTTGACCTGCAGACCAGCCAGGCGCAGAACGCCTTCTACACCGACCTCGAAGACTGGATGACCTCCATGACCGAGCTCGATCACCCCGTGAGCGCCATGCAGGCCAATGCCGGCGGCCCGGACATGCAGGCCATGATCGACCGCATCGGCACCAGCATGCAGAGCCAGAATTCGAGCCAGAACGCCATCCGCGCCATGGCCGAGCTGGCGCGCGGCATCGATGGCCTCGTCAAGCATATGCGCACCGAACAGGACGACCTGCGCAAGCATATCAACGAGCAGGCCGAGACCAACCAGAAGCTGCGCGAACTGATCGAGGCCGTGCTGTCGCAGGCCGACACGGACCGGCGGAACTAGCCATGGCCTTTGCCCGCGCCCGCCGCCGCCAGGAGGCCAATTACTGGCCCGGCTTCGTGGACGCCCTGTCGAGCCTGCTGCTCGTCATCATCTTCATGCTCAGCCTGTTCATGCTGACCCAGTTCTTCCTGGGCCAGGAGATCCAGGGCCGCGACACCGCCCTTGCCCGGCTCAACAGCCAGATCGCCGAACTGACCGACCTGCTGCAGCTCGAACGCGCCAATTCGGACGACCTCTCTGCCCAGATCGCCACGCTGACGGCCACCCTGGCGGGTGCGCAATCGGAAAACGAGGAACTTGCCGGGCAACTCGCCGGCATCGGCACCGGGCTGGCAGGCAAGGACGAGACGATCGCCGGGCTCGAGAGCGAATTGTCGGCCGCCGAAGAGCTGTCGGCCGAGGCCAATGCCCAGGTCGCGCTGCTCAACCAGCAGCTGGCGGCCCTGCGCAGCCAGATCGGCGCGCTCGAGGCCGCGCTTGAGGCCTCGGAGGCGCGCGACACCGAATCGCGCACCCAGATCGCCGACCTCGGCCGCCGCCTCAACCTGG
>CAMLOA010000105.1 GCA_946481445.1 uncultured Devosia sp.
CCGATAATGTGGGCATAGACGCCCTTGGCCGGCTCCAGCCCCATCATTTCCGGACAGAAGGCCGAATTGTTGAGGATCAGCTTTTCCGGCACCCGCCCCGCCTTCAGGATCTCCTGGCGGTGATAGATGTCGTAGAGAAAGGCGTTGAGCGCCTTGACCCGCTGTTCGATGCCCTTGGACAGCCGCCGCCACTCATTGGCCGCGATGATGCGCGGGATGACATCGAAGGGGATCACCTTTTCGGTGCCTTCCTCCGAGCCATAGACGGCGAAGGTGATGCCCAGCTTGCGGAAGATGGCTTCGGCGTCGGTCTGCATCAGCGTCAGCGCCTTGTCGGGCTGTTCGTCGAGCCATTGGGCCAGCGCCCGATAGGGTTCGCGGATCGTGCCATCCGCATTGTGCATTTCGTCAAACGGCGTTTTGTCGCCCATTATGCTCCGCTGGGGTGATACGGCTGTCCCATCGCCTTCACATTGCTACACATTTGCACCGGCGCGTCCAGCGGGCACAAACGCAACCCCGCCCGCTTTTTGCGCCAGGGCTGTTTGCCCGTCGACCCGAGGTCGGAGGAAACGCAGATGGCCACGCCGGTGGGGCGTGGCCATCGTTCAAGTGATGCCGGGACTAGAAGAAGTAGAAGTCGTCGGCGACCAGTTGGGTCCGCAGGACGTTGTTGAGCGTCAGGGAGTCGGTCGGGCTGAAATTGAAGACGACATTGTTGCCCACCTGCGTTGCAATGCTCATGAGGTCTTCGAACGTAACCAGCGAGTCGAGGCGAAGTCCGATGACGTCACCAAGCCCGGCGCCCTCCTCGAAATCCACGATCGTGTCGCGGCCGTCGAACTGCCGGAAGTGGAAGATATCGAAGCCTGTGCCCCCGAGCAGGATGTCGTTGCCGGTGCCGCCATGGATGGTGTCATTGCCTGCCCCGCCACGCAGGGTGTCGACACCCCCGTCGCCCGATACCGAGTCGTTGCCCGCACCGCCATCGAGCCGGTCGTTGCCCAGTCCGCCATGCATCAGGTCGATGCCCGCGCCGCCCGTCCGCTCATTGGCCGCACCGTCGCCGCGATAGGTGGAGAATGCCAGGCGCGTGTCCAGCGCCATGTCGAGGAATTTGAGGCCTTCCACTGACGTCACGGCGTGGGTCAGCCCGGTCGCCTTGTCGAATATGGTAAAGCCGCTCGCGGTCTTGGTGACGATGACATCGCCAGAAAAGGCACCGATCTGCAGCATGTCGTCGCCAGTGCCGCCGTTCGTGGACCCAGCCCCCAGGCCGATCTGGCGCACCAGTTCGAGCACGAGGGCATCATTCCCGGCTCCGCCGAGCATGGTGGAGTTGAGATTGCCAAGCAAGCGATCATCACCATCTCCGCCGTTTAGGCGCGAAGCGCCAAACCCGGCATAGGACAGATTGTCGTTGCCGATGCCGCCATCAATGACGATGGTGCTGGCTGTCTGCTGGAAGTGGCGGGACACGATGATGGAGTCATCGCCCGCCCCACCCAGATATGTCGTGTTTGCGACTGCGTTAGACCAGTGGATGATATCGTTCCCGATTCCACCGTCGATGCGCGTCAGCGCGCCGTGGCCGGTGATAATGTCATCGCCAGTGTTCAGAGCCAGGACTGTGTGTGCAGGTAGTCCTGTGGCATTGGACGCCACGACGATAAAGTCATGCCCCGTTGTCGTTGCGTTTACTGCGGAGGTCGTTAACACCTTGAAATTGTAAGTCTTGTCATCAGCGGCGCCCGCGCCGTTTGTGAAGGTGATACGTTCGATATCCCGGGCCAGAGAAACGTAGGGCGTACGGTCGCTGCCCTGGATGTTCTGCAGGCGCACCAGGGTGTCCGTGCCGACGTAGTTGGATCCGGCATAAAACTCCGCGCGGCCATCAAGCACGGCGGTGTCGGTCCCGGCCCCGCCATAGAAGCGGTCGACGCCACCTCCGCCCCGAAGCATGTCGTTGCCGGCGCCGCCGCGGACATCTTCCGCCAGCACGGTTCCGGTGCCGTTCGTGATTACGTTTCGCGCGGCCGACCAAGCGTTTCCGCGCATCGTGTAGACCGTGCCGTCGGCAGATACCACCTGTTCAACGCCTGACAGAGTTCCCAGGAAAACAGGTGTGGAGCCGCCATTGATCGTGCTGACGGAAGTGGTCGCACCATTGACAGTGAACCGCAGGCCGCCGTCGCCGGAAAAGACAACGTCCAGGCCAGTTCCGCCTTGAATGGTGTTCCGGACCGTGCCGAAGACGCCCAGGGAGGTCCGGATGATATCGTTCCCGGCGCCGGTATCGATTGCGTTGGCCTCGGTCACGCTGGGAATTCTACCAAGTGCCGAGCTACTCTCGTCCACGACGTCGTCGCCATCGCCAGTGATGATCGTGTCCGAACCCAGTCCGCCGCTAACCCAGTCGTTCCCCGCATGGCTCACGATGCGGTCATTGCCGGCACCACCGTGGATATAGTCCGCGGCTGCAAATCCGGTGATGACGTTCGCCGCCGATGTCCCAGTCACAAACCGCGTGGCGACGCTGCCAAAATTGACTTGCTCTACCTCGTCCAGGCCGATGACCTGCCCGGTCGCCAGGTTGACGAGACCGATATAGTTGAAACCGTTCGACGGGGTAATCGCCCACTGCCCCGCAGCAACGTTGACGATGTCGGTGCCCTGGCCGGCCGATATCAGCGCATGTCCGGTCCCCACGAAAAACGTGTCGTTACCGAACCATCCCTCGGCTAGGTCCGTGCCGTTCCCCAGTCGGATAATATCATTGCCGAGCAGCCCGGTCATGAAGTCGGCAGCATTCGTGCCGATCAGCGTATCGGCGGCATCGCCCCCAAGTCTAACAACCATCTAAAAACTTAGCCCCTAAAGTAAAACCGGGGAATCCAATACTTGAATGCGGATTCAAAAATCAATATCCGAGAAATAACTTCTAAATCCGCATGTATTCGCCGCATGCCGCGGACCGAGGCGGCCCGGCTTGCATCTCCGGCGCGTGCTGCGTAAGCCTCTTTGTGACGTCTCAGAGGTGCCCATGCCCATCGAAATCCTTCAGACCCACAAGCTGCTGGCCTCCTGCGAGGCGGCGCTGGCCGAGCGCTTCACCGTGCACAAGCTGCATGAGCAGGCCGACAGGGCGGGCTGGCTCGCCGAGAACGGGCATCGCATCCGCGCCCATGCCGGCTCGGGCGTGCAGGCCGAGCTCATGGATGCGCTGCCCAATCTCGAGATCATTGCCAGCTTCGGCGTCGGCTACGACAATATCGACGTGGCGGCCGCGCGCGCCCGCAATATCCGCGTCACCAACACGCCCAACGTGCTCAACGATGCGGTGGCCGAACTCACCATCGGCCTCATGGTGGCGCTGGCCCGGCGCATCCCGCAGGCCGATCAATATGTGCGCCAGGGCAGGTGGCCGGGCGGTTCCATGCCGCTCTTTTCCGAGCTGACCGGCAAGACCGTGGGCGTTCTCGGCCTCGGCCGCATCGGCAAGGAAATCGCCGTCCGCGCCCAGGCCATGAAGATGCGCGTCATCTATCATGGCCGCCGCCGCCAGCCCAACGAGCCCTATATCTTCTACGACAACCTCACCGACATGGCCCGCGACGCGGACTGGCTGGTCATCATCGCCCCCGGCGGCAAGGGCACCGAGCGCATCGTCTCGCGCGAAGTCCTCACGGCCCTGGGGCCCAGGGGCATGCTAGTCAATGTCGCCCGCGGCACGCTGGTGGACGAGCCGGCAATGCTCGAACTGCTCCAGACTGGCGGACTGGGCGGCGCTGCCCTCGACGTGTTCGAGAACGAACCGCACGTCCCCCAGGCCTTCTTCGCCCTCGACAATGTCGTGCTCAGTCCGCACCAGGGCAGCGCCACCACGCAAACCCGCGACGCCATGGGCGCTCTGCTTGTGGCCAATCTCGACGCCCATTTCGGCGGGGAACCCCTGATCAGCGCGGTCGCGTGATGGCCGGGCCCATGGTGCGCATTGCCGAGCTGGAGATCGTCCCCGGAAGGCTGGCCGAATATCGCGCGCTGCTGGCCGAGGAGATTGCCGCCTCGGTCGCGCGCGAGCCGGGCGTGCTGATGCTGCATGCGGTGGCCGAACGGGACCGCCCCCATGCCATCCGCATTCTGGAAGTCTATGCCTCCCAAGCAGCTTACGAGGCCCATATCCAGACACCGCATTTCCTCAAATACAAGCTGGGCACGGCCGACATGGTGGCCTCGCTGCGCCTGGTCGACGTTGACCCCATCCTGCTGGCCGCCAAGCCTCTGCCGGACCTGGATGTGTGAGCCTTGCGCATCCTTCGCATCCTGCTGGCGCTGGTGCATGTCGGGGTAGGCGGCGTCTGTTCGCTGATCGCCTTTCCCTATGTCGCCGCCTTTCTCGGCGCCGATGGCTTCTCCAATCCCACCCAGGCCCGCTTCGGGCAGGAGTTTGCGCCTAACGTCTTCCTTTACTTCCTGCCCAGCCTGATCGGCGGCATTGGCCTGTTGTTCGACGCCGTGTGGGCGCGCCGCCTGCTGCTGCTGCAGGCCGTCGCCTACCTGTTCCTTGCGCCGTTGGGGACCCTGCTGGGGCTCGCTGGCCTCGTCATCCTGCTGTTCGATCCTGCCGCCCGCTTCGGCCTGCGCGAACCGCCGCCCGGCCAGCTCAATGTGCTGCTGACCATGGCCATGGTCGGGTCGGGCATGCTGGCCGGGCTGCTCGGCCTCTTCCGCTACCATGGCGACGTGCCGCCCATGGGGCTCGATGGCCTGCTCTATCCCTCGGCGGCGCTCTTCGCTCTGGCCCTGGTCCTGTTTCTCGTCCGGGTCGTGCCGGGCTGGTCCTATGGCCGGGGCGAGTGGCGGCAGTGGGTTGGCCCCAACCGGGTCAACCCCAGCCATGCCGCTGCCCAGCGCGAGCGTATCGCCCGCCTCGCTGCCGACCCGGCCACCGCCGCCTATGCAAGGCGGATCGAGGCCGGAGAGGCCTGGAGCGACGCGCAGATCGCCTATGACCGCGACCCCACGCAGCTCGCCTCCTGCACCCACCTGCAGCCCATCGAGGCGGACCTCCGCCGCGGCGGCTACCGCATGCGGCTGGGCAACAATGCCTATGTTGAAGCCGGCTGCTTCATCGATCCGGCGGCGATACAACGGCAATACCGGCTTGCTCCGCCGGCCGAGTACATCGTCTATCCGCCCGAGCGCGACAGCGCCGATGAAACCCCGGCCGTGCGCTGCACCGAGCATGGCTTCGCCATCATCGCCAGCCGCGACCAGCGGGCACGGCGCTTTCCCTGAGCTATTCCAGGTCCTCCTGCACCATGGTGCCGGCCGCATGCACGCAGAAGATCACCAGCCGCCCCTCGCCGATATTGGTGAACTTGTGCGTCACCCCGCCCGGCACGACGGCAATGTCGCCCGGCCCCACCTCGATCGTCTCGTCGCCGGCTACCAGCCGCGCCCGGCCCGATTGCACGAACCAGGTCTCGGGGTAGGGGTGGATATGCAGGCCCGGTCCCTGGCCCGGCTCGTTGTCGACGGCAAAGAACGAGATGTCGGTGCCAAACGCCGCGCCCTCGAAGCGGACAGTACGGCTCTTGCTGGGTGGACGATCGGCGGCGCGCAGCACATGCATGGCGTGGTCTCCTTGTGTTTCTCTGCTGGCGACGAACGGCGTCATCGCGGAACGACACGCGGCTCACGTGGGCCTGGCATAGATGCGGTGGGTCTCTCCGCTCACCTGCGTGGTCTCCACCAGCCGCCACCCCGCCTGCACGAACAGGGCGTCGGCATGAGCCGTCAGCGCGAAGAGCCGCCCATGTCCCAGCCGCCGCGCCTCCGCCAGGGCCCGCTGCAGCAGGGCCCTGGCCACGCCGCGCCGCCGGAAGGCCGGGTCGACCAGCAGGCCGCCCAGCCACGGCGACCGTTCGGTCACCAGTCCGCCCGAACTGGCTGTCAGGGCGCAGGTGCCCGCCAGCGCCCCCTCGGCATAGGCGACTATGCCCAGTGGCAGCCGGTCGCGCTGGCACCGTTCGCTCAGGTCCGCCCGTGCCGATGCGCCGTGCGGATTGTACCAGCCGGACCATTCGCGCTCCATCAGCGCGCTCAGCGGCGTGATCGCATCGTCGGCCTCGACCAGAAGCATGGTCGTCACAGTCATCTTTCTTCCGTCTCCTGCAAGGCCACCCTGCATCGCTTGCCGATTCCCTTGCCCGCTTCAACCGGCTAGGTTGCGGCCAGTTTTTCAAACCGGTTCGGGGCAGACAATGGGTGAGTGGTGGCGTGGCGGGGTGATCTATCAGGTCTATCCCCGCTCGTTTCAGGACAGCAATGGCGACGGCATCGGCGACCTTCCGGGCATAATCGATCGGCTCGACCACATTGCCGGCCTCGGCGTGGACTGCATCTGGCTGTCGCCGATCAACCAGTCGCCCCAGGCCGATATGGGCTACGACGTTTCCGACTATACGCAGGTCGATCACCTGTTCGGCTCGCTGCAGGATTTCGACGTCCTGATCGCGCGCGCCCACGCCCTCGGCATCAAGGTCATCATGGACCAGGTGGTGAGCCACACGTCCGACCAGCATCCCTGGTTCGCCGAATCCAGCGTCAGCCGCGACAATGCCCGGGCCGATTGGTATGTCTGGGCCGATGCCAAGCCCGATGGCACCCCGCCCAACAACTGGCTCTCGGTGTTCGGCGGCTCGGCCTGGGCAGGGCCTACCGCCCGCCGGCAATATGACCTGCACAACTTCCTGACCTCCCAGCCCGTTCTCTACGTCCTCAATC
>CAMLOA010000106.1 GCA_946481445.1 uncultured Devosia sp.
CCCAAGGCCAGCAGGCGACCGACGTCGCCGGCGTCGAGCAGGCGGCCCTCCAGTATGTCCGCATCAATCTCCCCCGGCAGGCGCGGCGCCATCATGCCCAGCTGGCGCCGCAGATTGGCCTTGGCGGCGGATGTGTCGGCCAGCACGGCCTTGAGCTTGCGGCCATCGGCAAGCGCCAGCTCGATGGCCGCCTCGATCTGGAAGTCGCTGAGCAGGCTGAACAGCGTATCCACTGCCGTGGCGGCACCCTCGCCCCGCAAGCCCTCGGCAAGCACAGCGGCGCGGGCCTTCGCCAGCAACCGGATGCGCTCCTCGTCCTCGATGACCTTGAAATCGAACGGCACGCCGGCCTCGAGCGGGAAGCGGTGCAGCACGCTTTCGCAGAAGGCGTGGATGGTGACGATCTTGAGCCCGCCCGGTGTTTCCAGGGCCTCGGCGAACAGGGTGCGCGCCCGCCCGACCAGCTCGGGCGCCGGGGCGCTGCCCAGCACATCCCTGAGGTCCTTGACCAGGTCCGGTTCGGGCAGCGTGGCCCAGCGGGCCAGCTCCCCGGCCACGCGGTGGCGCATTTCGGCCGCGGCGGCCTTGGTATAGGTCAGGCACAGGATGGCCTGCGGACGGGCGCCGGCCAGCAGCAGGCGCAGCACGCGCCGCGTCAGCACATAGGTCTTGCCCGATCCGGCATTGGCCGACACCCAGATGGAGAGGTAGGGGTCGGCGGCGCGCGCCTGGTTGGTGCGGGTTTCATTCGAAATGACAGGCTTACCGCGCTCGTTCACGGGATCAGGTCCTCCTCGTCCTCTTCGACGGCGGTCCATTCATCCATGCGCGCCAGGTGGTCATAGGCCCCCGGGAAGCGCTGGGTCTTGAGGGGGAGCAGGCGGGCGGGCATCGGCGTGTCGTGAAACAGGAAATAGTCGACATGGCGCTGCATGCGCAGGGTGACTTCCTCGACCGCACCCATCAGGGTCTGGTCCTTGGGCAGCGAATAGGGCATGGGCCGGAAGGCGTCGGGTCCCAGCCCGATCTTGATATAGGTCAGGGCGGAACTGTCGGCGGCGGGCACGCCGGGCATCGCACCGGCGCCGACCATGGCGGCCTCGAGCAGCATCTGCGGCGCCTCGAAGGCCCTCATCACGCCGGCGGCAGGAACCGAGCCGGTCTTGAAATCGAGGATCTGCACGCTGCCATCGGTCATTTCGTCGACGCGGTCGGCGCGGCCTTTTAGGGCAAAGCCCAGGGGCAGGTCCCAGAGCCCATCGATCTCGGCGTGGCGCCGCACGACGGCATGATTGCGGGCCCGCTCGAAGGCGAGGAACTGCCGCGCCGCGGTTTCGAATCGGTGGATCCAGATGTCCCGCTGCTCTGCCATGCCTTCGAGGGTGCCAAAGCCCTGGCGCGCGAGCGACATCAGCGCATCGAGCGCCCCGGGTGCGGTGACGTCGTTGCCGGCGGTAACGAAGTCGCCGAAAATGTCGTGCACGATCGTGCCGCGCTCGCGCGCCTCCACCGGGACGCCCAGCGGGTCCAACGGCCTGAGGCCCAGCACATGCTTGGCATAAATGTCGTAGGGCGAGCGCATCAGCGTCTCGATCTCGGTGACAGAGAGCTGGCGCGGCCGCACCTGGGCGGGCGGGTTGGGAGCGGGCCGGACCTCGGCGCGGCTCAGGGTAACGGCATCGATGCGGCGGGCCTGCGTCAGCCAGGTGGCCCCGCGCTGCTGCCACACATCGATCCAGCGTTGCCGACCCTCCCCGTCGGTACGCTTGGACTTGCCGGCATCGTCCGAGAAGCCGGCAAACGCATCCAGCCGCTGCAGCAGGCGGCTGGGCTGGGCCGGGCTGGTGCCGATGCGCTGCGCATAGGCGATGATCACCTCGGTATTGCCCAGGCCCTGCACGAAATCGTGGGCCGCCTGGCCCTGCCGCCGCTCGGGCGGTTCCAGCCCGGCCTTGAGGCGCATGCCGCGGCTCAGCCAGGGGCCCGGATCGGCGGCCTCCGGCCAGACGCCCTCGTTGAGCCCCGCCAGGATCAGCCGATCCGGGCTCATCAGCCGCGCCTCGAGCTGGCCCCAGATGGCAATGTCGGCGCGCCGTTCCTGGCGCGTACGCACCTGGAATCCGCTCATCAGGGTGGCAAGGACCCGGTCGAGCCCGGCGGGCGCAAAGCGATGCCCCTGCCCCGCGGCCGCGGCGATCTGTGCTGCCCAGCGGCCCAGTTCGTCCCGCCCGGGAATGTCGGCGCCGTCGGCCACGGCGGTGAAGGCCGCACAGACCGCCTCGGCCAGCGCCGCGGCGGTGATGTGCTGCTCGGCCAGGAGGGCGAAGACCGGGGACAGCCCTGCCTGCACGCGCACGAGGAAGGCCTCGATCGCCTCCCCCCGTTCCGGCTTGAGCCGGCGGGCCGGATGCTTGCTCGTCCCGGCGAGGTTGTCGGCAAGGAGCTTGCGCAATCCGTCCAGGCCTGGATTGGCCCGTTGTCCGCGCAGCAGGCCCAGCTCGATATCGTCGGCAAGCCGGCCGATGTCGCTGCGCGGCAGGCCGAAAAGCGCGGCGCGGTTGCGCAACAGACCCATCAGGTCGACCGGCGCACACTGGCTGGCCGCCACGGCCAGGATCTGCCGCACCAGCCGGCCCGCTGCCGATTGGAACAGGGGGGTGCCGGCGGCATCGTCGACCAGGATGTCAAAGCGCTTGAGTTCGGCGGCGATGCGCCGGGCCAGGTTGCGGTCCGGGGTGACGATGCCGACCGTCCGGCCATTGGCGAGGCCGTCGCGTGCCGCCAGCGCGATGGCTCTGGCTTGCTCATCCTCGTTGCGCGCGGCGATCACCGACAGGCCGGCGCTGGCCATGCCCAGATCGAGGGCGGTCAGGCGCTGCTCGGGCCAGCGGGCGGTGTCCTTGGTCAGGGCCAGGGCCCGATTGACGAAGCTGGTGCGCAGGTCGTCGCGCGGCACCAGTTCTGTCACCGATCCTGCGCCTGCATCGAGGAGGCGCAGAAGCCGGGCCAGACCGTATTGCGGGTGGCCATGGGGGTTGTTTGCCGCATCGAGCAGGGCTGCGTGGTCGGCCTGGCTCATCGCACAGTCGAGGCCCGGCAGCACGATCGCGCCGCGCGGCAAGAGGCTGATAGCCTTGAGCAGCCGCGCCGTGGCGGGGATGGAGCCGGTGGAGCCCGCCGCGATCACCGGACGGTCGCCATAGAGAAACGAGGCCGCCTTGGCCTGCCGGTCGAGCCGCTGCCGGCGCAGGGCGGCACCATCCTCGAGCCCCCAGCCGGCCAGCCGCTGGGGCCAGTATTCAAGGGCGATGGCCAGAAAATTCAGCGTCTGCAGCCAGTAGGTGCCCAGGTCGCCCTCAAGCTCGGGCGAGATCGCCCCGATATCGGCTGCGCTGCGCTCCTCGGTCAGCAGGTCGTCGATCAGCTGGCCCAGGGATTCGGCCATGGCGAGGATTTCGGCGGCGGTCGGCGGCGACGAAAAGGCCTCGCTGCCCTTGTCGCTGGCGGCCCAGGCTGCCACCAGCTCGGAGAGGACCAGCCGCCGTTCGAGCGCCGTGGCCGCCGGCTTCAGCGCCTCGCCCTCGAAAGGCGGCAGGAAGGGCTCCTCGTCCTCGGCTTCCCCGCCGAATGTGCGCAGGTCCGGCAGCAGGCCATGGCCCCTGCGGGCAAATTCGTCGGCCAGTGCCAGCCTGGCGCGGCGCGTGGGCAGGATGATGGTGACGTCGCTGAGCCAGAAGGGGCCGTGCCGGTCCCAGCCACCCAGCAGGGTTCCGTCGATCACCTTTTCGGCCAGTGTGGGCAGGAATTTCGCATGCGGCGCGATGGAATAAAGGGTCATGGCTTCAGCCGCTGCTCGGCCGCTGCCAGCGCCTCCGGATCGCCGACATGGAACCATGGGGCATCGAGCGCCACCCCGAACAGCGTCTCCCGTTCGAGGCAGTTCTCGAACAGCGCGTTGAGCGAGAACGGCTCGTCGGGCGTGTCTTCGAACAGGCGCTTGCCCATCAGCGCCACGCCGCCATAGATGACCGGCGCGCCATAGTCGCGCGTCACAAGCCCTTGTGGCGATAGGCAAAAATCGTGGCTGCGCCCGAAACCGGTGGCGTCGCGCGGATGCACGCAGAGCAACACCATTTCGGCCTCCCCGCCGCGATAGCGCGCCAGCATCCGCCCGATCGGGGCATCGCTGCCGGCTGGCCAGAAGGCATCGGTATTCATCACCAGGATGGGGTCGGAATGGAGCATGGGCAGCGCCCGCTTCACCCCGCCGCCCGTCCCCAGCAGGTCATCCTCGCGGCTGACCTTCAGCAGCCCGCCGAAATGGGCGAGAATCTGGTCGGCGCGGTAATGCGCATTGGCCACGAAGCGCTGCGCGCCCTCGGCCCGGGCATTGGCCATGATGCGCTCGATCAGCGGCATGCCGGCCACCGGCACCAGCGGCTTGGGCAGGGTCTCGGTGATCGGCCGCAGCCGGGTTCCAAGCCCCGCGGCCAGCAGCATGACATCAGGGAATCGCTCGTTTGCGGTCATGCGGCGATAAGAGCGATGCGGGCGGCGCCTGTAAAGCGCCGCCCAGGATCAGGCCCGCAGCACGCCGCCGCTCTGCTTGACCACGGCCGCGACGATGCCGGCGGAAACCTTGTCGATCTCCTCGTCGGTCAGCGTCTTGCCGGTCGGCTGCAGCGTCACGGCGATGGCCACGGACTTCTTGCCCTCCCCGACATGGGCGCCCTCGAACACGTCGAAGACGCTGACATCGGTGATCAGCGCCTTGTCGGCGCCGCGCGCGGCTTTCAGGATCGCCCCGGCCGTGACGGACTTGTCGACCACGAAGGCGAAGTCGCGGCTCACAGGCATGAGGCTCGACAGGTTCAGCGCCGGCTTGGTGCGGGTGGCCTTCTTGCGCGGCTCGGGCAGGGCGTCGAGATCAAGCTCGAAGGCGGCGACGGGACCGTCGAGGTCGAGGTCCGCCGCCCAGGCCGGATGCAGTTCGCCGAACCAGGCAATGGTCTTGGGGCCCTGCGCGACGCGGCCGCCGCGGCCGGGATGGCTCCATGGCGCCGGTTCGGCCAGCACCTGCATCTTGTCGATATCATAGCCCAGCGCGTCGAGCACGGCGCCCAGGTCCGCCTTGGCATCGAACACGCCCACGGCCTCGACCTTGCCCGACCAGTGCCGGCCGGCGCCCGCGAGCTTCGCCGTGCCAGTCCGGATGCCGGTGGCATAGGTGTGCTGCCCTTCGGGCGCATCCGAGAGAAACACCTGGCCCACTTCGAAAATGGCGAGGTCGGCAAAGCCGCGATTGGCATTGCGGGTGGCGGCCGCCAGCAGGCCCGGCAGCAGCGAGGGCCGCATGTCGGTCATATCGGATGCGATCGCATTGGCCAGCTGCAGCGCCTCGCTGCCGCCGCCGAAGCGGGTGGCCTCGTCATGGCCGATGAAGCTCCAGGTCACCGCTTCATCCAGGCCCCGTGCCGCCAGGGCCCGGCGGGCGACGCGGCGGCGGTTCTGGATGGTGGTCAGCATGCGCGGCGCCACATGCGTGAGGCGTGGCAGCGGTTCCTTGGGCACATTGTCGACGCCCACCATGCGCATGACCTCTTCGACCAGGTCCGCCTTCTGCGTCACGTCGGGACGCCAGCTGGGCACCTTGACCGTCAGCGGATCGCCGCCGGTACAGGCAAAGCCCAGCCGGGTCAGGATGGCGGTAATCTCGGCGGGCGCCACATCCAGTCCGGTCAGGCGCCGGACTTCGGATAGCGGGAAGGTGATGACCGTGTCGGGGAACACGTCCGCGCCGGAAATGGCCGGCTCCATCGGCTCGCCGCCGCACAGATCCAGCACCAGCCGCGTCGCCAGTTCTAGCCCCGGCTCGGTCAGCGCCGGATCGACACTGCGCTCAAGCCGGTAGCGGGCATCGGAGACGATGCCGGTCTTGCGGCCGCTCTGCGCAATCAGGTCGGGGTCCCAACTGGCGCATTCCATGAAGACATTGGTGGTGGCTTCGGTCACGCCCGAGCGGATGCCGCCCATAATGCCGCCCAGGCAGAGCGGGCCCTTGTCGTCGGCGATGACGGTCATGGTCTCGTCGAGCACATAGACCTTGTTGTCGAGCGCGTCGAAGCTTTCGCCGCGCGCATTGCGCAGCACCATGGCGCCCTCCACCTTGTCGGCGTCATAGGCATGCAGCGGCCGCCCCCAGCCCAGCGACACCAGGTTGGTGATATCGACCACGGCATTGATCGGCCGCAGGCCCACGGCGCGCAGGCGCTGCTGCAGCCAGGCCGGCGAGGGTCCGTTCCTCACGCCCTTGATATAGCGCCCGCCGAACTTGCGGATGGCCTTGGGCTCGTCGGGGCCGAACTGGTGCGGCAGCGGCGGGATCGGGCTCTTGCCCTGGGACGGCACCGGCGTGAAATCGGCGGACTTGAGCTTTCCCAGCCCATAGGCGGCCAGATCCCGGGCAATGCCATGGACGCCGGTGGCGTCGCCCCGATTGGGGGTGATGGAGATGTCGAAGACCACGCCGTCTATGCCGGCATAGTCGACGAACTTGACGCCGATCGGCGCATCCTCAGGCAGCTCGATAATGCCGTCATGATCGTTGCTGAGTTCCAGTTCGGCATTGGAGCACAGCATGCCATTGCTGACCTGGCCGCGGATATTGCCCTTGCCGATGGTCATGTCCTTGCCCGGAATATAG
>CAMLOA010000107.1 GCA_946481445.1 uncultured Devosia sp.
CAGCCCAGGGCCAGCCGGCCGAGCAGCTTCATGCCCGGGGGGAAGTCGCAGCCACGGATGCGGACATCGCCCGAATTGACGGTGGTGGCATGCACGCGCACCAGCACCTGGCCCGGTCCCGGCACGGGGGTAGGCACGTGTTCGAAGCGCAGGACTTCAGGGCCGCCATAGCGGCGGACAAGGCAGGCTTTCATGGGCGTGTTCCTCAGATGCCGGCTGCGGCCGGGATGGAATGGCCGGCGGTCTCGGCGCTCCAGCGCCGGGCGATCAGTACGATCCAGGCCAGGGTGGCGATCTCGACGGCGCTGAAGAAGGCGTAGTGCAGGGTCAGGCCCGGCGTCAGCACGGTCACAGTCTGCACCACGATCAGCAGCACGCCCACCACCAGGTTGGCCCGCCGCGCGACCCCGAACGGGGCGAGGCGCGAGACCAGCACCATCACCATGCCCAGTTCCATCAGCACGGCAAAGCCCAGCAGCGCCGGCTGCGTCATGGCCATGCCGTCGACCGTTCCGCTCATCAGCTGGGTGAGCGTGGGCCCGTGGAACAGGGTGAACACGTCGCAGAAGATGAAATTGAGGAACAGGAAGACCCAGAGCAGCTGCAGTTTTTCTCGTGTCGCGATCATGGCGTACCTCGTTGCAGTCCGGCCGGCCGGTCGCCGGCTTTCCATTGGAAGACCTCGCCGATCTCCACGCCGAACACTTCCGCGATGCGGAAGGCGGCCTCGAGCGAGGGCGAATACTTGTTCTGTTCGATGGCGGCGATGGTCTGCCGGGTCATGCCGATGCGATCGGCCAGTTCCTGCTGCGTCATTTCGTTGTGATCGAAGCGCAGCCTGCGGATGGTGTTGGTGATCGGGGGTGGGGGCGGCATCAGGCATAAATCCGGTATTGCACGATGACGACGATCTCGCGCACCAGCGCCGCCGTGGCTGTCGCAAACAGCACCAGGTTGATCAGCATGATGGCCGTGGCGCCGACGGGGTCGATGGGAAAGTCGGCGCGGGCAATGTCGGTGATGGACTTGCTCAGCAGCACCACCCCGACCAGTGCCAGTTCCAGCAGCGCCAGGCCGATCCGGTTGGAGACCGCCTCGATGCGAACCTCCAGTTCATCGGGCGGCGGATCGAATTGCTGTCCGCCCAGCCAGGCGGCCAGCAGGGACCCCGGCAGCATGATGGCCACGGCAATGCCGAAGCACCAGACGAACCGCCAGAACAGCGCATCGCCGTCGAGGCTGCGCTGGGCGAAGTCCGACCAGGTCGCCCAGAAATACCAGCCGAAGATCGCCAATGCGGCCACCACCGAAATCCACGCCACCTTTTCGCGCATTGTCATCGCATGCCTCGTGCAAAACATATGAAACCTGATATCCATCATCTTTTGCATTGTGTCAATGATTTTTAACATGATGGGCGATGCATCGAACATCGACCTGCATAGGCGCCCCCATGCCGCGAGGCTCCCGGCCAGCCGCCCCGCCCGATGGCTAGGGCCTGAGTTTGCGGAAAAAGTCGCGGAGCAGCGCTTCCGATCGCGCCGCGCCGATGCCGCCGATCACTTCGGGCCGATGGTGGCAGGTGGGCTGCTCGAACAGGCGCACGCCGTTTTCCACCGCCCCGGCCTTTTCATCCTCGGCGCCAAAATAGACCCGCCGCAGCCGGACATGGGCGATGGCGCCCGCGCACATGGCGCAGGGCTCCAGCGTCACATAGAGATCGCAGCCATCGAGCCGCCCCGTGCCCCGCACATCCAGCGCCGCGCGGATGGCCAGCATTTCGGCATGCGCCGTCGGATCGCCCAGCGCCTTCATGCGGTTGCGCTCGGCCGCCAGCACCCGCTCACCCTCAACCACCACCGCCCCAACCGGGGCTTCCCCATGGGCGGCAGCGTCTTCGGCGAGGCGCAAGGCAAGGTCCATGGGGGATGGGTGGGTCATGAGGCTGGTGTAGCGGGCGACCGGTAGAGGTTCAAGCTGGGTCTGACGCGCGTTGGATGGGAGCCACGATACGATATTTCCGCATCGGAAACCGTCTCGCCCTCCCCTATATTCTCCTCCCAGGAGAATCGCCCTTGCCCATCCGCCAGCTTCCCGAAGATCTCATCAACCGCATTGCCGCCGGCGAAGTGGTGGAGCGACCGGCCAGCGTGGTCAAGGAACTGGTGGAAAATGCCATCGATGCCGGTGCTTCCCGCATCGTCATCACCACGGCCGGCGGCGGCAAGAGCCTGATCCGCATCGAGGACGACGGCCATGGCATGGACCGGGCCGACCTTCTCCTGTCGGTCGAGCGCCATGCCACCTCCAAGCTCACCGAAGACGATCTCGACGATATCCGCACGCTGGGCTTCCGCGGCGAGGCGCTGGCGTCCATCGGCTCGGTGGCCGAACTGGCCGTATCCTCGCGCACCGCCACCGGCCCGTCCGGCCTCCGGCTCGATGTGAAGAGCGGCATCCGCTCCGGCCCGGTGCCGCTGGCGATGAACCGGGGCACCATTGTCGAAGTGCGCAATCTCTTCGCCAATGTCCCGGCGCGCCTGAAATTCCTCAAGACCGACCGGGCGGAAGCCGCCGCCATCACCGATGTGGTCAAGCGCCTGGCCATGGCCAATCCGGGCGTGCATTTCGTCCTGGGCGGCACCGACCGCAGTCTGGCCAACTGGCCTGCCGTCAGCGGCGCCGGCGCCCTGCAGGCGCGGCTGGCGCAGGTCATCGGCGACGATTTCGCGCGCAATGCCGTGCAACTGGCCACCAGCCGACATGGCGTGGTGGTGGCGGGCCTTGCAGGCCTGCCCACCTATACCCGCGCCAATTCGCTCTCCCAGTTCTATTTCGTCAACGGCCGCTCGGTGCGCGACAAGGTGCTGGTGGGCGCGGTGCGGGCCGCCTATGCCGACTATACCTTCCGCGACCGCTTTCCGGTGGTCGCGCTCTATATCGCGGTCGATCCGGCCGAGGTGGATGTCAACGTCCATCCGGCCAAGGCCGAGTTGCGCTTCCGCGATGCCGGCGCCGTGCGCGGCGCTGTCATCCGCGCCATCGGCGAGGCGCTCGCCGCTGCCGGTTTCAAGGCGTCCAGCAGCGTGGCCGACGATATTCTGGGGGCCTTCACCGCGCCGGCCTACGCGGCCTCGCCCGCCGCGCCCGAGCAGCGCGAAGCCCTGTCCTTTGCCGGCTACGACCGCGCTTTCGGCACCGGCAGCGCCAACCCCTTTGCCCCGGCCTATCGCAGCGAGCAGCCGACAATGGCCGGCCTCAGCGAGCCCAGCACCCGGGCCGAGCCCGAAGCCGCCCCGGCGCTGGTGGAATACCCGCTTGGCTCCGCCCGGGCGCAGATGTTCGACAATTACATCATCGCCCAGAATGCCACGGGCCTGCTGCTGGTCGATCAGCACGCCGCCCACGAGCGGCTGGTCTATGAGCGCTTCAAGGCCCAGCTCGCGTCTGGTCCCGTGCCCAGCCAGGCCCAGCTCATCCCGGTGGTTGTCGAACTGCCGGAGGAGGACTGCGCCCGGCTGGAAGACGCCGCGCCGGAACTGGAAAAGTTCGGCCTCTATCTCGAGCGCTTCGGCCCGCGCGCCATTGCGGTGCGCGAGACCCCGGCCCTCCTCGGCAATACCGACATTTCCGGCCTCGTCCACGACCTGGCCGATGGCCTCGCCGAGTGGGACAGCACAGCTGCCGTCTCCGACCGCATGGAGGCCATCATCGCCCGCATGGCCTGCCACGGCTCGGTCCGTTCCGGGCGGCGCCTCCGCGTCGACGAAATGAACGCCCTGCTCCGCGACATGGAGGCGACGCCGCATTCCGGCCAATGCATTCACGGCCGTCCGACCTATGTCGAGCTCAGGCAGAAGGACATCGAGCGGTTGTTCGGGCGGAGCCGGTAGACGCCTCCTCCCCGATTCCCCGTAGACCTCAGGGTGAGCCCGTCGAACCACGAGGTCTTGGCATCATCTGCCCACGGTCGAAAAGGTTAACGAATCACTCTCGACTCTTCGTCAATGTTCGCGCATTGTTCTCTGGAACAGAGAGGGAACAACATGCGCATACTTGTGGTGGTTGGACTTCTGCTTGCAACGCAGCCAGTGGCGGCTGATACGACCGGCTATCTCGGGCAACTCATCCAGCGCATCCCCATTGCCGAAGGTTGCGACAACCTCGACAGGGTCGCGGGCGATCCCGAGGGGCGGCTGGCGCCTCGGGATTTCGGCCTGCCCGAAGGCGTCCTGCCTGATATTCTGGGGCGCAACCAGCATCGCCTGCCGCGCGCCCGCAATCCGTGCTGGGTGTGACGTCACTCGGCCCCTCAGCCGAATACGCTCGCGCCCTTGTCGGCCACGCCCACCAGGGATCGGAAGCCTTCGAACAGCTCGCGGCCCATGCCGAAATGCTGGTCACGCAGGTCGTGCACCGCCGGGGTACGGGCGCGGAATTCCTTCTCGTCGCCGAGGAACATCAGCGTGCCCGCATTGGCGTCGAGCCGGATCATGTCGCCATCGCGGATCTTGCTGATCGGGCCGCCATCGACGGCCTCCGGGGTCATGTGGATGGCCGCCGGCACCTTGCCCGAGGCGCCCGACATGCGCCCGTCGGTCACTAGGGCCACCTTGAAGCCACGGCCCTGCAGCACACTGAGGGGCGGCGTCAGGTTATGCAGTTCGGGCATGCCCAGCGCCTTGGGGCCGGAGAAGCGAACCACCGCGATCATGTCGCCATTGAGCTCGCCCGCCTTGAAGGCGGCCTGCAGCCCTTCCTGGCTGTGGAACACCCGGGCCGGCGCCTCGATCACGCGGTGCTCTTCCTTGACCGCCGAGACCTTGATCACCGAGCGGCCCAGATTGCCGCTGAGGAGCTTGAGCCCGCCCGATTCCTGGAACGGCGCCTTGGCGCTGGTCAGCACCTTGGGCAAAGCCGATTCCTTGGGCGAGGGCTCGAAGGCCAGCTTGTCCTCGACCAGCTTGGCCTCCACGGCATAGCCCGAAAGTCCGGTGCCCCACACGGTCTTGACGTCCTCGTGCAGGTGGCCGCTTTCGAGCAGTTCCTGGATCAGGAAGCCCATGCCGCCGGCGGCGTGGAAATGGTTCACGTCGGCCACGCCATTGGGATAGACGCGGGCCAGCAGCGGCGTGGCGTCGCTCAAATCGCTCATGTCGTCCCAGGTCACCTGCAGGCCGGCCGCGGCCGCCATGGCGATCAGGTGCATGGTGTGGTTGGTGGAACCGCCCGTGGCATGCAGGCCGACCAGACCGTTGACGATGGCCTTCTCGTCGACGATGTGGCCCATGGGCGTATAGTTGTTGCCCAGGGCCGTCAGCGACAGCGCCCGCACCGTGGCCTCCCGCGTCAGCGCATCGCGCAGCGGCGTGCCCGGATTGACGAAGCTGGCGCCTGGCAGATGCAGGCCCATGATTTCCATCAGCATCTGGTTGGAATTGGCGGTGCCGTAGAAGGTGCAGGTGCCCGGCGAGTGGTAGGACTTGCTCTCGGCCTCCAGCAGTTCGGCGCGGCCCACCTTGCCCTCGGCATAGAGCTGGCGGACCTTGCTCTTTTCGTCATTGGGCAGGCCCGAGGGCATCGGCCCGGCCGGCACGAACACGGCCGGCAGGTGCCCGAAGGCCAGCGCCCCGATGACGAGGCCGGGCACGATCTTGTCGCAGATGCCCAGATACACCGCCGCGTCGAACATGTTGTGGCTTAGCGCGATGGCGGTCGACATGGCGATCACGTCGCGGCTGAACAGGGACAGGTCCATGCCCGGCTGCCCCTGCGTCACGCCATCGCACATGGCCGGCACGCCGCCCGCCACCTGCGCGGTGGCGCCGATGGAGCGCGCAGCTTCCTTGATGATGTCGGGATAGAATTGATAGGGCTGATGGGCGCTCAGCATGTCGTTGTAGCTGGTGACGATGCCCAGGTTCAGCGTCTTGCTGCCGGCCAGGGCCGCCTTTTCCGACGGCGAACAGGCCGCAAAGCCATGCGCCAGGTTCCCGCAGGAGAGGGCCGCGCGATAGACGCCCTTGGCCCGGGCATCCTCGATGCGGCGCAGATAGTCGCTGCGCGTGTCGCGGCTGCGGGCCGCAATGCGGTCGGTAACGTCCCGGATCGCCTGGCGGACGGACGTCTTTCCAGCAGACATGGCTCAACTCCTCGTCGTGGCAAGCGCTCCGCGCAGAACAGGGCAAGGGCAGCCCGATCCCGGAAGCGCTTCAGCGATGCCGATCAGTGGCCAGGGCGGTCGATTGGGGACCGCCGAGGGGACGTCATGGGCACCAGTAGACAGTCACTGCCGCGCCGGAGCGCAGCACGGCGCGGATGGGCATGTCCTCGACCGGACCATCGCCCAGCGCCGCGTCGAGCACGGCCGCCTTTTCCTCGCCTTCGATATGCAGATACAGCCCGTCCGTCTCGAGCAGACGCGGCAGGGTAAAGGTGATGCGCGGCTCACCGGCGCCTGGCGCGCGAATGGCCAGTGTCGGGCCTTCCGCCGTCAGCGCCTCGGCCAGCGTGTCGCCGCCGGGGAAAAAGCTCGCCGTGTGCCCGTCGCTGCCCATGCCCAGCACCACGGCGGCAAAGGGCTGCGGCAGGTCGGCCAGCAGCGCATTGGTGCGCGCCACGCCTTCGGCATCGGGCTCTGCCCCGCCGGAATAGAGCGGGAAAAACCGCGCCACCGCCGCGGGGC
>CAMLOA010000108.1 GCA_946481445.1 uncultured Devosia sp.
GGTATACCAGCCCAGCGGCGGCGTGCCGGTGGCAACGGCATGGAGACGGATTGCTTCGGCGATCTGGGCCCGTTCTTCTTGGGGCGTCATGTCCTTGTGCTGCACCCATTTGAGGCCGTGGCTTGCAATTTCCCAGCCGGCATCCAGCATGGCCTCGACTTGTGCCGGGGCGCGCATCAGCGCCGTGGCGACGCCATAGACGGTGAGGGGGAGGCCCGCGCCGGTGAACAGGCGGTGCAGCCGCCAGAACCCGGCTCGCGCGCCATATTCGTACATGCTCTCGACATTGGCATGGCGCTGGCCGGGCCAGGGTGCGGTACCCAGGACGTCCACGAGAAAAGCCTCGGAAGCGGCATCGCCATGCAGGATATTGTTCTCGCCCCCCTCCTCGTAATTGAGCACGAACTGCACCGCCACATGGGCGCCTCCCGGCCAGCCGGCATGGGGAGGATTGGGGCCGTAGCCGTGCATGTCGCGGGGGTAACGCATTGGGTGGTCTCGTGGATCGTCGATAGGCGGAGCGCAGCAGAGCAGATGTCCGCGCGCAGCGCTAGATGGCGCCGGGGAGGGACAGGCCTTCGAAATAGGCCTTGGCATGATCGTAGAAGATCGCCGGGGCCAGGTGCAGGGCACTGCCGGAGCGGACCATGATGCCGAACCGGTTGGTCGGCAGGCCGCCATCGGCCAGCGGGCGGAATACGAGCAGTCGGCGCTCGATCTCGTTCTGGGCGCCGATCGGCGTCATCACCGACGCATAATGGCCGCCCAGCGCCAATTCGACCAGCATGCGGATGGAATCGACCTCCACCAGCGGCGGCAGAATGGTGGCGGAACTGCGCAGGAAGGGTTCGATGACCTCGCGGATCGAGATTTCCGGCTTGGCCACGGCCAGCGGATGCTCGATGCACTGGCGCATGGTGAGGTCGCGGACACCCGCCAGCGGATGGCCGGGCGCCATCACCACGCCGATGGGCACGTCGCGGCGGAAGGCGATGTCGATCTGGCGCGGCGGCTTGGCGACGAAGCCGAAGCCGATATCGACCCGCTCGTCGACCAGCCGCTCGATGACTTCTGCCGAGGAGATGACGGAAACATCCAGATTGAGCCGCGGGTAGCGGCCGCCGAAATCGCTGATCAGGCGGGGCAGGAACGAGAGGCCGACGCTTTCGGCGGCCGCGATGCGCACCGAACCGGACTTGAGCCCGCGCAGCATCTCGATCTCGGAGACGGCAGCTTCTATGGGGGCGGCAAGCCGGCGGGAGTGCCGGAACAGGATCTCCCCCGCCGGGGACAGCCGCAGACGCCGCCTTTCCCGCAAGAACAGGGCGATGCCGAGCGCGTCTTCGAGCTGGGCAACCTGCCGGGTGACCGCCGATGACGCGACGTCGAGCCGCCGCGCCGCCTCGCGGATGGACAGATGGGTCGCAACGGCGTTGAAATAGATCAGCGAAGGCTGATGGAAGACGCGTGCCAGCAGATGCGACGACAGCGCATGTTCGCGCGGGCGGTCCGTTTCAGTTGTTGCCATATTGGCAGCATACTGCTCCCAATTTGAGAGTATCAAGAACAAAACGCAGCGTATTATGGTGATGCTGGGGACGACGCAGGAGCAGCTGCATGGCGGGAAGTGGACGCCTGACGACGCATGTACTCGATACCATGCACGGCAAGCCGGCCCGGGGAATGCGGCTGGAGCTGCACTTCGTGCACGGCGACCATACCCATCATCTGGGTGACAGCTATACCAATGCAGATGGGCGGGTCGACCAGCCCCTGCTGGATGCGGATCAGTTCCAGCATGGCGAGTTCGAGATACGCTTCCATGTGGGGCAGTATTTCGAGCGTATCGGGGTGGAGCTGGAGACGCCATTCCTCGATGTCGTGCCGATCCGCTTCACCATTGCCGAAGACAAGCACTACCACGTGCCGCTGCTGGTGAGCCCGTTCGCCTATTCGACCTATCGCGGGAGCTGAGCCCAATGGTCGAGATCGCCAATGCCATCCGCTTCTTCCTCAATGACGAGGAAATCACCCTCACCGATATCCGGCCCGACACGACGCTTCTCGACTGGCTGCGCCTCGAGCGCCGCCTGCGCGGCAGCAAGGAGGGCTGTGCCGAGGGCGATTGCGGCGCCTGCACCGTGCTGGTCGGGCGCCTGGTGGGTGACGAGATCACCTATGACGCCGTGACGGCCTGCATCCGCTTCGTGGGCAGTCTCCACGGCACGCATGTGGTCACGGTTGAGCATCTGCGCGGCGGGGAGGGCAACCTCCACCCGGTGCAGCAGGCCATGGTCGATCATCACGGCAGCCAGTGCGGGTTCTGCACGCCCGGCTTCGTCATGAGCCTTTACGGCCTGTGGATGCGCGACCCGTCGCCGAGCCAGGGCGCCATCGAGAAGGTCCTGCAGGGCAATCTGTGCCGCTGCACGGGCTATGCCCCCATCATCCGCGCCGGAATGGCCATGGGCAGCTATGGCCAACCCCAGGGCGATCCGCTGCTGGCTGAGCGCATCGCGGTTCGGGACAGGCTCCGGGCCTTCGATGATGGGCGCCGGGTCGAGGTCGGGGAGGGCGCGGAACGTGTCATCATTCCTGCAAGCCTGGATGATTTCGCCGCAATCTATGAGTCCAACCCGGGCGCGACGATCGTCAACGGCTCTACCGATGTTGGCCTGTGGGTCACCAAGTTCATGCGCTCGATCGGGCCGGTGATCTTCATCAATCACCTGCAGGAGCTCAAGCGGATCGCCGAGAACGACAGCGAAGTGCGGTTCTATGCCGGCGTGAGCTATTCGGAAGCCCTGCCGGTCATCCTGGCCCGGTTCCCCCAGATGGCGGAACTGTGGGACCGCATTGCCGGCGAGCAGATCCGCAATATGGGGACGATTGGCGGCAATATCGCCAATGGTTCCCCCATCGGCGATACGCCGCCGCCCTTGATCGCGCTGGGGGCCAAGCTGCATCTGCGCCGGGGCGAGCACCGGCGCGAGATCAAGCTCGAGGACTATTTCCTCAGTTACGGCAAACAGGATCGGCAGGCCGGCGAGTTTGTCGAGAGCGTCACCATTCCCTTGCTTCCCGCCGGCGAGACATTCGCCGTGTACAAGGTTTCCAAGCGGCGCGACGAGGACATCTCGGCCCTCTGCGGCGCGTTCCGGGTCTTCGTCAGCGATGCGGGCACCGTGGGCATGGCGCGCATCGCCTTTGGCGGCATGGCGGCAACGCCCAAACGGGCCAGAGCGGTCGAGGCCGCGCTCGTGGGCCAGCCGTGGACGACGGAGACGATCGAGGGCGCCGTCGCTGCATTTGCAGAGGACTACCAGCCGATATCGGACATGCGCGCCAGCGCGGACTACCGCCTGCTGGTAGCGCAGAACCTGCTCAGGCGGTTCCATCTGGAAGCGACGGGTGCCCACGCGCGGCTCAAGCGGCAGGTGGCGTAGTGAACAAGCTCGACGCCCCCATCGTCCTGGCTTCCCTGCATACCGCGACCCGGCATGACAGCGGCCCCAAGCATGTCAGCGGCAGCGCCGAATATACCGACGACATCATCGAGCCGGCCGGCACGATGCATGCCTATCTGGCCTTGTCGACCCGCGCCCATGCCGAGATCGTGGCGATCGACTACGGTGCGGTGAGGGCAGCGCCGGGGGTGATCGGCGTGCTGACGGCCGACGATATTCCGGGGGAGAACGATGTCTCGCCCAGCCACAAGCATGACGAGCCGATCTTTGCCGTGGGCAAGGTGCATTTCTGGGGTCAGCCGCTGTTTGCGGTGATCGCCGAAACGCGCGACCAGGCACGGCGGGCGGCGCACCTGGCCAAGGTCGAATACAAGGACCTGCCTTTTGCGCTCGACGTGCGCGCCGCGCAGGCGGCGGGTGGCCAGCTGGTTACCGAGCCGCTCAAGCTCGAGCGCGGCGACGTGGCCGGTGGGCTGACGGCGGCCCCGCGCCGGGTCAAGGGCGCCATCGTGATCGGCGGGCAGGATCACTTCTACCTCGAGGGCCAGATATCCCTGGCCATTCCGGGCGAGGACGAGGACGTGACCGTCCATGCCTCGACGCAGCACCCCAGCGAAGTCCAGCTCATGGTCGCGGAGGTGCTGGGCATCCGCCACCATGCGGTCACCGTGCAGGTGCGCCGCATGGGCGGCGGCTTTGGCGGCAAGGAAACGCAGGGCAACTTGTTCGCGGCCGTGGCCGCGCTGGCGGCCAAGAAATGGAACCGTGCCTGCAAGATCCGCCCCGATCGCGATGACGACATGACCGCCACGGGCAAGCGGCACGATTTCGTGGTGGATTATGATGTCGGCTACGACGACACAGGCAGGATACTTGCCGTAGATGCCGTCTATGGCGCGCGCGCCGGCTTTTCGTCCGACCTCAGCGGTCCGGTCACGGACAGGGCGCTGTTCCACTGCGACAATGCCTATTGGTATCCGGCGGTACGTGCCCGCTCGGAGCCGCTCTATACCAACACCGTCTCCAACACCGCCTTTCGCGGCTTCGGCGGCCCGCAGGGGATGATGGCGGCCGAGCGCTGGGTGGAGGACATCGCCTATGCGCTGGGCAAGGACCCTCTCGATATCCGCAAGGCCAACTTCTATGGCACGGACATCGACAATGTGACCCCCTACCACCAGGTGGTGGAGGACAACATCATCCACCGTGTGGTGGACGAACTGGAAGCGTCGTCGGACTACCAGGCGCGGCGGCGGGCCATCCTGGATTTCAACCGTGACAGTGCGGTGCTGAAGAAGGGGATCGCCCTCACCCCGGTCAAGTTCGGCATCAGCTTCACGGCCACCTGGTACAACCAGGCCGGGGCGCTGGTACATGTCTACAAGGACGGTTCCATCCATCTCAGCCATGGCGGCACCGAGATGGGGCAGGGGCTCTATATCAAGGTGGCCCAGGTCGTCGCCGATGCCTTTGGCGTCGGGCTCGACACGGTCAAAGTCATGGCGACGACGACGGGCAAGGTGCCCAATACCTCCGCCACGGCCGCGTCATCCGGCACTGACCTCAATGGCATGGCCGCCTGGGATGCCTGCGAGCAGATCAAGGCGCGGCTGCTCAGGCACGGCGCGAGCCTGGAAGGCGCGGACGAGGGCGACTGCCACTGGGTGCAGGGTGGATTGCAGGTGGGGCGCAAGTTCGTGCCCTTCGCCGAACTCTGCGCCTCGGCCTATCTCAACCGGGTGCAGCTATCGGCCGCCGGCTTCTACAAGACGCCCAAGATCCACTGGGACCGGGCCACGGGGCGCGGGCATCCGTTCTACTATTTCGCCTACGGCGCCTCCGTCAGCGAGGTGACCATCGATACGTTGACGGGCGAGTATGTGGTGGACCGCGTCGATATCCTTCATGACGTGGGCAAGTCGCTGAACCCGGCGGTCGACCTGGGGCAGGTCGAGGGCGGGTTCATCCAGGGCATGGGTTGGCTGACCACCGAGGAACTGGTGTGGGACGACAAGGGGCAACTGCGCACCAAGGCACCATCCACCTACAAGATCCCGCTGGCGAGCGATGTTCCCCCCATCTTCAACGTCAGACTTGCCGAATGGTCGGTCAATCGGGAGCCAACCATCGGCCGCTCGAAAGCCGTGGGCGAGCCGCCCTTCATGCTGGCCATGAGCGTCGTGGAAGCCCTGAGCATGGCGGTCGCGAGCGTCGCCGACTACGCCGTCGCCCCGCGGCTCGATACGCCGGTGACGCCGGAACGCGTGCTCATGGGGGTGGAGCGGATGAAGGAGGCGCGGGGGTGAACATTGTGCGTGTTGCCCCGCCCCCTCCCGGCCTTCCCCATCAAGGGGGAGGTGCCGCTCCACTCGCGTTGCACCATGTTGCCCCGAACACTGAAGTCCACCTCCCCTTTGACGGGGGAGACCGGGAGGGGGTGATGTTTGGGCACGATCGGGTGGTGTGCCAATGACATCCTGCTCGGCCGGACTCGCCGCCTTCCTTGCCGCCAATGCTGACGCCATCGTCTGCACGCTCAGCTCCGTGCGCGGGTCCTCTCCGCGGGAGCAGGGTGCGTTCATGCTCGTTGGCCCCCACGCGACATTCGGCACCATTGGCGGGGGCGCGCTCGAATACATGGTCATCGAGCATGCGCGGCGCCTGATCGCCAGTGGTCGGGCCGAGGAGGCCATGGACGTGCCGCTGGGGCCGGAAATCGGCCAATGCTGCGGCGGACGGGTGGCGGTCGACCTGCGCTATGCCGATGCTGCCTTGCGGCGGGCCCTTGCGGGGCGGATCGCGGCCGAAGAGGCGGCCCGGCCGTATGTCTATGTGTTCGGAGCCGGGCATGTCGGCCGCGTCCTGGCGCAGGTCCTGGCGCTCCTGCCCGTGCGGCTCGAAGTCATCGACACAAGGGAAGAGGAACTGGACCTGCTGCCGGAAGGGATCGCGGCCCGGGCCGTGGCGATGCCGGAAGCGGTGGTGCGCCAGGCTCCGCCCGGCTCGGCCTATGTCATCCTGACCCATGACCATGCGCTCGACTTCCTCATTGCACAGGAGGCCCTGTCGCGGACGGACGCGGCCTATGTCGGGATGGTGGGATCGCGGACCAAGCGGGCAAGGTTCGCCAGCTGGCTCGTCGGGGAAGGCGGCGACCCCAAGGCGGTGGAGGGGCTGGTATTACCCATTGGGCGCCAAGGGCTTGGGGATAAGCGC